>DFGY01000114.1:31748-69660 GCA_002372505.1 Firmicutes bacterium UBA3738 | reverse complement strand
AGAAGGAAATACCGATGGGAAGGGTTATTTCCGGTACGTGGAGGTTTAGTCCCGTTACGGCGTTAAGACTCTCCACGGCAAAGCCGGCGTATTTGAACACTCCTATAAAGGCGATGTTAAACCCTACGCATGTGGCGCAAACATTCCTGGCGTATTTCTTCTTTTTGCTCTCCTCCAGACTGCCTGTCTTAATGGCTGCAATCCGCCTTGCGAACAGGTAGTTCATGAACACGGAGAAAATCATTATTACCACGAAGGTAGGTTCTCCGTAGGCGTAGAAAAGCAGGCTGGCAACAGTCAGAAGTATGTTTTTGGACTTCAAACCCGGTAGCAAACTGTATAACAGAAATACTACCGGTAAGAATACAAATATGAAGGATGCCGAACTAAATACCACGCTGTCTGTCTCCTAAGATGTTACGGCAGGTAGAAATATTCGTTTACGTAGAAACTGCCATCCGACTGTTTCGTTATCTGCACTTTAAAGAAGTTGTAAATACCTTTTCCGGCTTTTTTGCCGTTGTAATCCCACATGGTGTCAAGGACAAAGGTGTTTTCGTCTTCCGAAATCTCTGCCCATGCATGCTCGGTGGCCTCGTCTGAACCAGGACGCTGGCATGTTCCGGGGACTATTGTTGTATCATATCCGAGGGCCTTTGCCGTAAGACCTGTAAGGGCTGCAAAGTTGTAGCACTTGCCTGCATATTTGCCCTCAGCCTGTTTGCCCATACGGTTCATTCCCATAGCCATATCGTAAGCACACTGATATGTCCATGCTGCCGTTTTAAAGCTTTTCGGAGTCGGACGTGACATATAGCTGTATTTGTTTACTATGTATCCGTAAGCTTTTTTAAGTCTGGCTTCCTTTGTCTTTTCCGTCTTTACCTTCGCCTCACTGAACACTCTTCCTACGGCAATATTACCCTTTTCGTTTCCAACGCTTTTATAAGCGAATTCATAGCGGACACCTTTGCTGTTATAAAACCATGTCTTGCCGCTCTTTGTAAGAACGTTGTTTGTAAGAGCGGGAGCCTGGCCCTTTTTCTTGCCTGACTTAACTGCTTTGAAATAGTAATTCTTTCCGCTGATTTTCTTGGCTCCGGTCTCCATGGTGCCTATCTTGTTGAAGAAGTAGTACTTGCCACTGATTTTCTTGAGACCCTTTACTGCCTTTTTACTCTTTATGTAGTACCATTTGCCCTTGAACATTTTAAAACCATTCTTGGACTTTTTGGCCATTTTATCTACTGCCCCTTTGCTGACAGCGCTGGCGCTGTCCGTAGTCATCATTGTTGCCATAGGCATGAGCACCATCGATGCTATTACCACTACGGCGATTGATTTTTTGATTGAAGCTATCACAATCTTTACCTCCATTCCCTTTTACAATTATTGCTTATCTGTGCTATAGTATTTCATTTTGTTATCCATGGTTTCGTTATACTGTCTGAGAATCATCTCTCCCCTGTTGCTCTGCCCGTAGAAAACGAACTTTGCATAAGTCTTTCTGTTCTCGTTGCTGATTTTGGGGAGTGTCTCCTCGTATTCCTTTATCATGATTTTTACATCATCCGGTCTTTCATCATACATTTTTTTCGAAACAACCAGAACCTCGGCAGGCACCTCGGTTTTGTAGCTTATGCGATAATCCTCTGAAAGATCGTAAACCTTAATTACATCCGTCAGCTTTTCCAGCCTGGATGCGTAAGGCTCGCTGCATATTACAATGGCGCCCCACTGGGCGAAGGCCTTTTTCACTCCGCTGTAGGAATTAATGTACTTGGTCTTAATTGAAGAAAAACTGCGGCCTGTGTCTTCCATGAGCTTTTGAAGCACCTGATCTGCCGTGGAATTCTTGCCCATGATTACAACATTTTTATTGAGCAGCCAGCTAAGCTGAAAGTCGTCCTTGTTGTATCCATTGGCTACTATATAGATTCCGTTCAGGCTCACAGGGCTTATCTCCACCAGCTTGCCATCTGTTTTATCATACATTTCCGCAGCTATTCCTGCAGACAATATGGCAGCGTCATACTTGCCATCTTTGATGGCATCTCTGACGTCGCCTATTTTCTTGTAGGTCTTTACTTTATAATTATCGCCCATTTCTTTATATACGCTCACTCCTGTGGCGTCGTTCTGGGCTACGACTCTGACGGGGCCGCTCAGCTCCGTCGGTTCTTTTTTTTCTTCAGAATCTTTATCTTCATCACTTCCGCAGGCTGTCATTACTACCAACATCGTTAGTATGAGAGCCAGCAATATGATACTTTTTTTCTTCATTCCTTTTTACTCTACGCTAATAAATACTTCCTGCCCCGATTCGGGTTTAAATGTAAACACCGTGAATTTTTTGTACTTCCATACTCCGTCTTCTCCGGGAGTATCACAATTGCCATTGTATTCTTTCTTCTTCGGTTCGCCAATGAGCTTAGTCAATTCACTTATGTCCGTGCCTTCGGTAGCCGCCTTCCTGAGTTTCTTTGTAAAGGCCTCCCGGTATGTACCCTTGGCGGTAAATGCGTAAAACTTACCTTTCCATACAACGGTACCCTTTACCACCGTTCCGTCGTTATAGTAAAGCTTTTTATCTTTGGCGGACCATCTTTCTATTTTAATAACTTTCGGTTTTGGCTTTTCTTTATATGGAAGGGTCTTCTTTGGTATCATCTTTCCCTTCTTGTTGTGTGAAGCCTTGCCGTAAGGTATTTTCACTTTTATCGCAGGACTGAGTTCATAGACTCCGTATCTTGAATCCCAGTTGCGGGAATAGCTCTTTGCCTGAGCAAACAGAGGATCGAAAGCTCTTCCGTTAACCTCCGTCCAGCTGTGAGAGCTGCTGACGCTTCTGCTGGTGTCCGAGGCTATGTATACTCTTTCGTATCCGCAGGATGCTGCCAGATATGCGAAGGCTGCCGCATCGGAGTGACAGTTGCCGCTGCCCTTGAGGAAGTGGTCGTTGGCGTATACAGCCGGCCAATCCTTTGTACGTCTGAATTTTCTTCTCGTTTTATAATGAAAGTCCATAACGTATCTGAAGCATCTTCTCAGCTTGCGCTTCTTGCCCCAGCTCTTTTTTGTGATGCGCTTAACTATTCTATCAGCACGCAGCTGAGTTTCAAAATCTTTTTTGTCCGCTTTAGTCATCTTTCTTCCATTGGCATAGTAAAATGATTTCTTATACTTTCTCGCCCGGATGTAATGACGTTTATCTGTGCTGATGTAGTACTTTACGCCTTTAACCTTTTTTGTCTTTTTTATTTTCTTACCGGCAGTATTGTAAAGATAGTACTTGCCTTTTATTTTCACTATGCCCTGCTTCTTCTTTGCTGCCGCAGATGCATCGGTGGCTGTAATCCCTGTAAAGGGCGTAAAGGTAAAGGCCACCGCAATAATTAAACATAATGCAACTATTTTTTTCATCATTCACTCTTCCTCTGAGACTTTAACGCTGCCAGCATTTGAACTGACAGCGTCAATCATTGTTTTTTCTTCAGTTAGTGCCCGGCTCTTCTTCCGCCTTCGGCGACTCTCATTCTTGAGATGGCCTTCTTTAGCATTACTTCAGCACGCCTTACGTCCATGGAATCTTCCTCCTTGTGCTGAGCCAGCCATTCCTCTACGGCCTGCTTGTCCGCCTCGGCACGCTTCTTGTCCAGCTCTTCCTGCCACTCGGCATGGTCGGCGTAGACAACGATGCTGTCTTTGACATCAATAAAGCCTCCGGCAATGGCGGCGATTTTAAAACCTCCGCCTCCCGGTTCCTGTATGGCCATTTCACCTACATCCAAAAGCTTTGTCGCCCAGGAGTGGTTGGCCATGAAACCCTCTTCACCGAAGAGAGTCGGCACTATTACCATCTCAACTTCACCTCTGTAAAAGAGTCTGGATGGTGTGATTATCTCAAGCTTAATTGTATTAGCCATTAGCTTTGTCCTTTTCGTAATTTGCTACGACTTCATCGATTCCGCCTGCCATGAGGAAGTAACTTTCCGGAATGTCGTCATGCTTGCCGTCGAGAATCTCGCGGAAGCTTCTGACTGTCTCTTCCAGTGTCAGGTACTTACCCGGCATACCTGTAAACTGTTCAGCTACGCCGAAGGGCTGTGACATGAAACGCTGCACCTTTCTGGCGCGGTTTACGATTATCTTATCCTGGTCTGACAGTTCGTCCATACCCAGAATAGCTATGATATCCTGCAGATCCTTGTATGCCTGGAGTACTTCCTGTACCTCACGGGCTGTGCGGTAGTGCTCTTCACCAAGGATGAGGGGATCCATGATTCTCGATGTTGATGCCAGTGGGTCAACGGCCGGATAAATACCCAGCTCAGTGATGGCACGGTCAAGTACCGTAGTAGCATCAAGGTGTGAGAATGTCGTTGCCGGAGCCGGGTCAGTAAGGTCGTCGGCGGGTACGTATACAGCCTGTACCGATGTGATTGAACCCTTCTTCGTTGATGTAATACGCTCCTGCATGGCACCCATTTCAGTAGCCAGAGTCGGCTGATATCCTACAGCTGACGGCATACGGCCGAGAAGTGCGGATACTTCGGAACCTGCCTGGGTAAATCTGAATATGTTGTCGATGAACAGCAGTACGTCCTGTCCCTCTTCATCACGGAAGTACTCAGCCATTGTCAGGCCTGTAAGAGCGATTCTCATACGGGCACCGGGTGGTTCGTTCATCTGACCGAATACCATGGCCGTCTTATCGATTACTCCCGATTCTATCATTTCGTAGTAAAGGTCATTACCTTCACGTGTTCTCTCGCCTACGCCGGCGAATACGGAAAGTCCGCCGTGCTCTGTGGCTATGTTTCTGATAAGCTCCTGTATAAGTACGGTCTTGCCTACTCCGGCACCGCCGAAGAGTCCTACCTTACCACCCTTTGTATATGGGGCAATCAGGTCGATAACCTTGATGCCTGTCTCAAATACCTGTGTGGATGTGTCCTGCTCTTCGAAGCTAGGCGCCTCTCTGTGTATGGGCAGTCTCTTGTCCGTATCAACGGGACCCTTGTCGTCTATTGTGTCACCTATTACATTGAAAAGCCTGCCAAGAACTTCTTTTCCTACCGGTACATCGATAGGTCTTCCTGAGTCTATAGCCTCCATTCCCCTGGAAAGTCCGTCTGTGGATGAAAGAGCGATGCATCTTACAACATCATCTCCCATGTGCTGGGCTACTTCAGCCACAACCCTGCTGTCACCGTGCTGAATATCAATAGCATTATTCAGTTCCGGCATTTCATCGGCATTGAACTTGACGTCTATTACAGGCCCTATGATCTGATGTATGACTCCTTTGTTCATATTGTGATTTCCTCCTACTTCTGTGCTTCCGAACCGGAAACGATTTCAATGAGCTGATTGGTGATTGCTGTCTGACGGGCTCTGTTGTAGTTAAGCTCCAGTTCACCGAGCATTTCGTGAGCGTTGTCAGTAGCATTTTCCATAGCCATTCTGCGGGCTGCGTGCTCGCAGGTGGCAGACTCTACTATGGCACTGTACAGCAGTGTCTCTACATATTTTGGAACAAGGTAGTTGAACACATCTTCCATGGAAGGCTCGTACTCAACTTCCTTATCGTTCTTAATTACATTTGGATCCGCCTCCGGACTGAAGGGCAGCATCCTTACGCTTTTAACCTGCTGATCCAGTGTGCTGAGATATGAAGTGTAAACGAGAATGACTTCGTCTATTTCACCTTCATCATACATTTTTATAATGGGCCTTGACATTTTCTGTGTCGCCAGGAATGAAATTGACTCCGGGGGATCCGGATAGTCTGCGATAATGTCCACGCCCTGCTTGGCGAAGTAATCGCGACCCTTCGTTCCTATGGAAACGACACATGGCTCATCTGCATGCTGGCTCATGAGTGATTCCGCTTCTCTGATCACATTGGTATTGAATCCACCGCAAAGACCTTTGCTGCTGGTAAGTATAATGTAGCAGGTCTTCTTTATTTCCCTGGTTCCTTCAAGATACTTCTCCGGAATGTCGGTAGTATTGTTGAATATCTCAGCGATGGACTGCGTTATAAAATGAAATTGTTCGTTTGACTTTTCAAAGGTGGCTTTGGCTCTTCTCAGTTTGGCAGCTGATACGAGTTTCATGGCATTTGTAATATGCTCCATACTCGTAACGCTTCGCATGCGTCTTTTGACGTCTTGCATACTGATCGCCATAGGGCTCACCTCCTTTTCTATCTCTACGTCTTAACTGATATATCTGCTATTTTGTTGCAGCCTCTGCAGCGGCTCTGGCTGCGTCGATTGCAGCATCTTCTTCTGCCAGTTCTTCATGGCGAAGTACCTGCTGGCTGTCTCTGAGCATGTGGCTCTTCTGAGTCTTTCTGAAAGCTACGATGGCTTCCTTGATTTTTTCTTCCAGCTCTTCGGACAGCTTGCCCTCTGTTCTGATTTCCTCAAGAATGGGCTGGCAGTTTGATTCGAAGTAATCCAGCAGTCCCTCTTCAAATGCTGCGACTTCATGGATGTTAATGTCCTTCATGTAGCCGTTTGTTGCAGCGAAGATGCTGACTACTTGCTGCTCAACAGGCATAGGTCTGTACTGACCCTGCTTGATGATCTCCATGAGGATGGCACCGTGGTCCAGTCTTGCTCTCGTGTCGGCGTCTACGTCGGAACCGAACTGGGAGAAGCTGGCCAGCTCTCTGTACTGAGCAAGCTCCATCTTTATTTTGCTGGATACCTGCTTCATGGCCTTTATCTGTGCGTCACCACCTACACGGGATACGGAGATACCTGCATCGATAGCCGGTCTCTGTCCCTGGAAGAACAGGTCTGACTGAAGATATATCTGACCATCCGTAATGGATATTACATTTGTCGGTATGTATGCGGATACGTCACCTGCCTGTGTTTCAATAATGGGCAGGGCTGTAAGTGATCCGCCGCCCAGCTTATCTGAAAGCTTAGCTGCTCTCTCCAGCAATCTGGAGTGGAGATAGAATACGTCTCCCGGATAAGCTTCACGCCCCGGTGGTCTTCTAAGGAGCAGTGACATGGCGCGGTATGCAACGGCATGCTTTGAAAGGTCATCGTAGACGATCATTACATGCTTACCCTGTGCCATGAAGTGTTCACCTATGGCGCAGCCTGCATAAGGCGCGATATATTGAAGTGGTGCAACGTCCGAAGCCGTAGCGGATACGACTATGGTGTATTCCATTGCGCCCATGTTTTCCAAGTTCTGTACCAGCTGAGCAACTGTTGACTTCTTCTGGCCTATGGCTACATAGATGCAGATTACGTCTGTGTCCTTCTGGTTGATGATTGTATCGATGGCGATGGCAGTCTTACCTGTCTGTCTGTCACCGATAATAAGCTCACGCTGACCCCTGCCGATAGGAATCATTGAGTCTATAGCCTTAAGTCCTGTCTGCAACGGCTCCTTTACCGACTGTCTTGCCAGTACGCCGGGAGCAGGACTTTCAATCGGTCTGGTCTCGTCGCTCTGAATTGGGCCCTTGCCGTCAATAGGCTGACCCAGGGCGTTTACAACTCTTCCGATCATGGCTTCACCTACGGGGACTTCTACTACGCTTCCCGTAGGCTTGACGATGTCTCCTTCTTTAATTCCTTCGTCGGAACCGAGGATTACCGCACCTACGTTATCCTCTTCCAGGTTCATCGCCATTCCGTATATTCCGTTCGGAAACTCTAGGAGCTCACTGGCCATACAATTCTCTAGACCGTAAACTCTGGCGATGCCGTCTCCGACCTGTATAACAGTACCGAAATCCGAGATTTCCAGTTGATTTTTATATTCTTTAATCTGCTGTTTGATGACCGCACTGATTTCTTCTGGTCTCAAATTCATCTACTGCTCGCCTCCCTTCTCGTTAATAATGCTGCTTCCCAAATCTTCCAGGCGCTTCCTCAGCGAAGCATCGATCACTTTTCCGTCGATCAATATCTTTATGCCTCCGATGAGGGAAGCATCGATTTCGTTTTCGAGTTTTACGTTCTCTCTAAGGAGATTTGATGTCTGCTCTTCAAACTTCTTCAGCTGTGCATCCTGAAGCTTCACAGCCGAATAAATCGTTCCGTAGGAATACCCTTCTTCTTTTTCGCAGCGTAGCCTGTACGCTTTCATTATCTTCTCGTAATGGCGCGCCCTTCCGCGATCCACAAGTATGTACAGCAAGTTAAGAAGCTCCTCCTGGATTTTCCCTTCGAAAATGTTCCCGAGGATTTCCTTCTTTACCTGCGCCGGAATTGTGGGGTTCACGATCAGACGCTCTAAATCAGGTTCTTGCTCCATTATATCCAAAATTGCAAAACCTTCTTCAAGTATTGCGTCGGCCTTGCCGGCCTCAACGGCAGCCTGATAGAGGGCTTCGCCGTAAGTCCTGTCGACTGTTAGTTCTGCCATCCGCTTGTACCTGCCTCTTCAATTATACGATCAACGATCTGCTCCTGCTCGCCGGTTTTTTCAAGGTCTTTCTCCATGATTTTCTCGGCAGCCATCATTGCAAGGGTGGTTACCTCGCCCTTCATGTCGGCGAGTGCCTTTGAACGCTCAAGTTCAATCTGACGCTCTGCGGCCTGAACCATCTGTGTGGCCTTTGCATTGGCTTCATCGATGATCTTCTTTGCCTGTCCTTCGGCCTGCGTTTTGGATTCTCTGATTATTTCATTGCCTTCCGCTTCTGCTTTCGCTATTTTGCGGTTGTAATTTTCCAGTTTCTCGTCCGCTTTCTTATTCGTTGCTTCGGCGCTGTCAAAGGCATCCTTAATGGACTGGGTACGATTGTCCAGCATAGCAAGGAACGGCTTGTATAAAAACTTACCGAGTATGCCGATGAGAAGCAGGAAGTTTATAAGGTAAAACAGAAACTGTACCAGGCTTAATCCTAATGCTTCAACCATAACTACTTCCTTTTTAATTCAATTTAAATTTTAGCAAATAACAGGAATGCGATTACAAGACCGTAAATACTAAGCGATTCCATGAACGCAAACGCAAGAATCATGTTCGTACGCAGGATGCCTGCTGCTTCCGGCTGACGAGCCATGCCTTCCAGTGCTTTTGATGCTGCAATACCCTGGCCGATTCCCGGTCCTATTGCTGCAAGACCAATTGCGAGCGCTGCTCCTAATGCTACTAAACCCATAAGTCATTCTCCTTTCGTCTTTTAGACATACTTATTTATATCAAAATTATATTTTGATCTGATTTAACCGCGACATCAATTATGCCGCACGGCCACTATGCGTGGGCCTCCAGCTCTTCTCCCTCTTCCAGTTCACCGGCCTCTGTAAAGTAGATGGCTGTGAGAAGTGAGAATACTAGTGCCTGTACCAGTCCCATAAGCACTGAGAGGAGCTGCATTACCACCGGCAGTCCGATGGGCACCATGTGGAAGAACTGCTCTGTTACAGTTTCTTCACCGAACACATTACCGTAAAGTCGCATGGACAGTGACAGAGGTCTTACGAACATCTCTATCAACATGAGCGGGAACAGAAATGCGAAGGGCTTGAACAGGTGCTTGAAATATCTCGGGCCTCTGTTCGCCCTGAGGCCGACAATCGTAGTCATGAAGAAAACGAAGACAGCCATTGCCGCAGTACAGTTAAGACTGCTGGTAGGGGCCTTGAGTCCCGGGAGCACTCCCGATGCGGGCAGAAGCCCTGAATAGTTACATAATAAAATGTAAATAAAAATCGTCGCCACTATCGGAAAGTACTGTCTGCACAGGTGCTTACCCATTATGCCTTCGAAAAATCCATACAGCTTACCGACTGACAACTCTACGACGTTTTGAAGTCTACCGGGGATAGATTCAATCCTTCTTCCTGCAATAATTGCAAAAACCGTCAGAAGAATGGTTATTACCAGACTGGTGACCATTCCGTCCGTGATTCCATACTGTCCCAATGACTCCATCATTGATTTTGTCATATTCTCTTCCGTCCTTCCCGGGTCATGCCCGGATCCTCTTATTTACGCTTTGCGGCTGTCACTATGTTCATGAGCGCCATTCCCGTGGCCACGGCCACCAGGCATACCATCCAGTTCCACGGCATGAGATTGCGCAGGAAAAACACAATGACCAGCACCAATATGTTCACAAAGTAACTTATCATGGCTCTTGAGTATACCTGAGCACTTTCATTGCCTTGGGAGCCATCGTCTTTGCCAACGTACCCTCTCCAGATGAGAATATTCTTAAGATGTCCTATTAGTGCGCCGGCTGCAAGACCGACCACAGCGCCTATAACATAACTCAATTATCTTCTCCTTCTGCTTCGGGTATTCTTAATAAACAATTATACTATTTTTCTGAAAAAAGTAAAGGCATGGACTTCATATATTGCTAACGACATTGTTTACCCATTTTTTCGACACGAATCGCTTCATGCCTATTACTAATTTCGTCATTTCCTCCAGTTTTGTAAGTGCCACTGCAATGTATATGGGCCAGCCCAGAAGGGCTGTTGCAATCCAAGCCAGAGGCACGCCGATAAGCCATATTGTAAGGGAGTCCGCCAGCATGGCAAAGCGGGTGTCACCTCCACTCCTTAATATTCCCGTTATTATGACACCGTTGGCTACATTCACTGACATTGTTACGCCGTAAACCAAAAGTATTAGGAAGGCGTCGTGATGTCCGCCGGCGGTGAAGTTAAACAGATTGAGTATGGGGTGTGCGCAGGCAATGAGAAGTCCGCCCAGTATCAGCCCCATTATAGTCGCGATTTTCAGTATGAGCTTTGCCAAGTCGTAAGCTTCGTCCAACTTCTTTTCTCCCAGCCTTTGGCCTACAAGTATGAGGGCTGCGTCACCCAGACTGAAGGCCGCCATTATGAAAAGTCTGTCTATGGTCTCACAGGCCTGGTATGCTGCGTACTCCGTTATTCCCACTCTGGCGTAGGCCGCAACGTACATAGTGGTAGCCAGAGACCAGAGGCCTTCGTTAAGTGTGGTGGGAATGGAATTCTTAAGAATTCTCTTCATCAGCTCCCTGGGCCAGCCGAAGAATTCCGCCGGTCTGCCGCTGGCAATATTCTTTCTTATAAATAAGAAGTAAATGCTCAGTAATAACTCAACTACTCTTGCAATGGTCGTGGCAATTGCCGCACCCTTTACTCCCATAGCCGGCATTCCGAAGTGACCAAAAATTAAAATCCAGTTGAGGAATGTATTCGTTCCGAAAGATACGACGGAAATGTACATTGGATACTTGGTCTGCTGGGTAGCCTTGAGAGCCATTTGGAATACTACCGAAAGGGGGCCCAGCAAAAATGATGGTGCACAGTATCTAACATACACCGCTCCCAGGTCTATTATATCGGGAATGTCTGTGAATATCCGCATGACAATTCCCGGGGCAAAGAATCCAAATATGAAGAACAAAATTCCTATGCCAAAGCAAAGAGCCGCCGCAAAGCCCGTGGTCTTCTTTACATTGTCAAGTTCTCCGGCACCATAAAACTGGGCAACAAAAGTAGAGCATCCTGCGGACATTCCCACATTGAGAATCCAGGACACAAAAAATATCTGAAGGCCGGCGCCCACTGCCGCCAGCTCCGTCTCGCCCAGATGTCCAACCATGAGATTGTCCACCAGGTTCAGGGAACTGGCAATAAGACTCTGCACTGCAATAGGCAGGGCCACCATCGCCAGATTTCTGTATATTACTTTTTTGTTTTCACTAATATGCCCGCTCACTTACGCTATATTGTCAATTTTTACGATTTTAAGTCCAGCCTCTTCAAGAATGTCTACTGCCATCTGATCCGGGTATCCTTCGTTTACCACTATTCTTTCAATGCCTGCGTTGATTATCATCTTGGCACAGATGACGCAGGGCTGATGGGTAATGTACATGGTTGCGCCTTCTATTCCCTGGGAATAGGTGGCCGCCTGGATGATTGCATTCTGCTCTGCATGAAGTGCTCTGCAAAGTTCGTGGCGCTCGCCGGATGGAATGTTGTTCTGCTCACGATAGCATCCGCCCATTTCAGCACAGTGGGGAATCCCCTTGGGTGCTCCGTTGTAACCGGTAGCAACTACGTGCTTGTCCTGAACTATGACCGCACCAACCTGCCTTCTGAGACACGTTGATCTTTTCGCAGCCAGCTTAGCCATTTCCATAAAATATTCATCCCAGCTTATTCTTGTGTCTTCAACCATTTTTCTTCCTCCACCCTTAGGCTCTTCTAAGAATCGCTCATATCCCACAGCCTTTAAATCGAACTAAGTATAATCTCTCCCACGTTGTCTGCAAATTCTTTCAAGGTCATGCCTGTCTTCTTTTTCAGCAGGCTCTCTTTCTCCGACTCATCATCGTCATAATACACCTTTGCCAGATACAGTCCCTGTGGCGGAGCCGTATGCCCTGCACGGGTTCTGTTTCTGCCTTCTATTATTGCCGGCAAGTCCTCCGGGGGGATTTTTCCCGCACCAACATCGACCAGTGTGCCGGTGATTATCCTTACCATATTATATAGGAAGCCATCGCCAGAGACAATAAGTTCGTATTCAATATTTGAGTCATCCGGCTCACCCATATCCGAATTCTTTTGCAGGGCATCTTTGTTGGGATTGCTCTTTGCCTCCCCATGACAGACCTCCGACTTCAATAACTGAAGGTCAAAAATATTCCTGACGGTGGTCATTTTCTCGTCGCTGCCCGATGCCTGAAAGCACTTAAAGTCGTGTTCCCCTTTTATGTGGGCTGCCGCCTGCTGCATTGCCTCGAAGTCCAGCCCTTCCGGCACCTCATAGCAGTATCTGCTCTCAAAGGCGCTGACCTGCTCCTTCATTTTATATATGTAGGTTTTGCCCTTCGATGAAAAGCGGGCATGGAAATCCTCCGGCATTTCCTCGGCGGAAAGGATTCTGATGTCTCCGGGAAGTGCGTTGTTTAGCGCGTAAGGAATTCTCTCCGTGGGAATGCCTTCTTCAATTTCAAAGCTGGCGCACTGGCCCAGCGCGTGGACGCCCGCGTCGGTCCTGGAAGTGCCATTAATCTGAATGCCCCTGCCAAGGGTCTGGCGGAGCACCCTTTCGATTTCACCCTGGACCGTAGGCACCGCCGGCTGAATCTGCCAGCCGGAATAGGCGCTGCCGTCGTATTCGATTTTAATGAGAATGTTTCGCATTGTCCTAATTTTGATTTCACCTTATCTCTGCATATTTCGGTCAGCTTCCGTTGCAGCCATTTTTATATTTTTTGCGAATATGGAACACATACATATAACTTTATGGCTAAGTTGTCTCAATATTAAATATTCTTGCCTATATGAGCAAAAAAAAGCGGATGTGGCTGCAAAATAAGATTCCCATAATCAGAGCAGTTCAATCTGCTTGTTCTCTTTGGACTCTCTGTACAGCACAAACTTGCGGCCGATGGCCTGGACGAATTCCGCCCCCAGCTCTTCCGCCAGCTCATTTGCCACAGTCTTCGCGTCCAGGTCGGCCCCTTCCTGCAGCTTCACTTTAACGAGCTCTCTGGCTTCAAAATTGTTTTCCAGTTCCTTCTTTATATTCTCCGTCAGTCCGGCCTTGCCGATGAAGACCATGGGGTCCAGCTGCTGACCGAGTTTTCTTAAATAACTTCTCTGTTTTCCTGTGATCATTTATTGTTTCTACGATTAGCTATTGCTTAATCATTTCCTCCTCATATTATTAAAAGCTTTTTAACTTCTTTTACGATTAGTCTATATCACTACAATTTTAGATGCTTTTTTAACCCTTCTTGTAAGATGGCCGAAAAGTTGAGGCCTTGCGCCATAGCTTCATGGTTGAGCCATTCCGGTATGGAAAGGGTTTTCTTAACGGACTTATTCGCATAATACCTGCGATAAAAATCTGTATCACATTTTATGAGTGTTGTAAACTCATTTTTCTTATGTTTCACTGCATTTATCGGTGTAGGCCTATGAATCTTTTCCCGGTTGATTTCTTTATCATAAAGCACCAGACACAGTGCGTCCTGCGCCATAGTGATGGCTTCATTGATGGTTTCACCTTGAGTTATTGCGCCGGGAACATCCGGAAATACCACGCTATAACTTCCGTCTTCCTCAGGCGTAAAAACTGCGGGATATATATATACCATTTAATTGCCTCCCTTCTTTATTCCTGCCTGCTTTAATATTGAATTTAACGTTCCGGTTTTAATCTCTTTCGCATGTCTAGGGACAGTAAACGTTTTGTTTGTGATTGGGCTTCTATAAATATCATGATTACTTCCGTGTGCAATAAATTCTATTCCATTTTTCTTTAATAGTTTCTTTAGCTCAGATGTCTTCATAATATATCACCCAATATTATTTTATACGTAAAGTTTACGTGTGTCAATGTCAGATGATTTTATGTCCTATGTTGATTACAATCCATATTGCTGCGCAGATTGCGAAATAAAATGATAGCACTTCCTTCTGAGAAAACACCTTTCTGTCAGAAGACTTTGTACGCATTTCCCGGCCGTCGCTTTTGTACGCCTTCACTGCTGTGTCGCCTATTGCCGTCGCCCTTTCCCTTGCGGGAATGAGAGATCTTATTGCCCAAGAGAGAAGCGCCACCTGCAACACAATCAGGCTCTGCACCAGTCCCGTAAGAAAGCCAACAACTACCATCAGCTCCCATAGGTCCGTGTGGGCGACCTTGAAGAATGATGGCTTTTCTCCACCATGTTCATATGGCTTCCTCATAAAATACTCTATAATACAAATGATTCCCCCACACACAAACATGACGGCTGCTCCCAGAAGACTGTTTTTAATCGCATGCTCAAAGGGGATCATTCCCACTCCGCAGATGAGGAGCATCCAGATTAGTGGACGGGGCGCCAGCCTGTATAGCTTTGCAGACATGGCGATCCATATGAGAATAAAGGCAGATACGAAAATACCCGGCGCTCTTGCAGTATCCATGAGGCCGGTGTATATTCCGCAAATTATCATTGTGGCGGCGAGAACATATTTCCATGGGTAACTTTTCACCCGTTGCCAGTGGCGATCCGGTTCTTCCGTTCCCAGCCAGCTGTCCGGCAGGCAGTTAAATCCGTAGACTAAACCATTCCCCGCCAGAAATCCCGATGCCACTGCTATTCCAATTACAATTACCGTCTTTATCATTTTCTAAATTCCTTTAGCTTATATAATAGCATATATTTGCTGCAGATGTTCCTTTCTGCATTTACTTTAGCAAAGGCTAGCCAGCGATCTCATCACTAAGTCTATATCTTGATTTTCCAGTTCCTGAATAATATGAAGATATGTCTTTTGTGTTGTTGTCATACTGGCGTGTCCAAGTCTTCTCGCTACACTGGCTATTGAAACACCGGCAAACAACAAAAGCGACGCATGAGTATGTCGCAAACCATGGAATAAATGGTTTTATTATCTACAAATATCGGTTTGTCCTCCGGCAAATGCTGCAGTAGGTTTGAGAACTGCACAATCAGTTGCCAGTCAATCTGAATCTTACGAACCGATGATCTGTTCTTTGTAGGAATGAATCCTCCATTCCCCTTATAATCCCAGGTTTTATTCACGGAAAGAGATTGCCTGGAAAAATCAAAATCCTTAGGTGTTAATCCCAGTGCTTCAGAAAATCTAAGCCCCGTTTTGGCCACAAGCAGAATGAACCAATCCCAATTCACATTATCCGCAAGCTCTAGCTATGTTAATAATGTTTGCAATTCAAATTGATTCAGATACTTTATTTTCTTTGGTCTAGGCGTTTTCCCTTTAATAATAGTTTTCCTTGTGGGATCTTTTTCAATAAGGCCCTCATCAACAGCATCAAGAATTGCGCCTTTAAGCTGATGATGAAAATCCATGGTCGTCTGCCGTTCGTGATATAAAGCATAATCATTTATTAGCTGCTGATATGTAACTCTTGTGAACTCCTGCATCTTCAAATCCGGAATAAGTTTTTCAACCCAGCGTAGCGACATTAGATATTTTTTAAGCGTCACATCACGGATTGCTCCTCTTTTGTAAACATCAATCCAACTAGAATAATAATCTTTAAACAAATCGTTGCCGCAAAATCTCGTCAACATTATAATCACACCTCCTTGTTCTATAAAGGAACATCTGCAATTAATAACGTAGCACGTTAATACTGCGAAATAATAATTACTCTTCATCAGCGTAAGGTTGATGAGATAAAAGAATACAAAAAAGGATTACTTCAGCAGATGTTCGTGTAAGGTAATGCACCAACAAAGTATGTGCAGGTAGTGCCGTTGATGGATGTAATTTGCTAGGTAATTGCTCCATCAAAACGGCACTTTATTATACGCTCAAGGTATTTACATCGGTGGCATGATAGTATATAATGATGTCAAATAATACAATAAAGCATCAAAACAAGAAATTATAATATACAATATGACACGAATTATAACGAAATCCTTATCAGGAATATTGGAAGAATTAGAGCTTAATAATAAATCATATGTGACATTGGATGAATTGGCAGAACTTGCGAGGAAACACGAGGTTCTAACCAAACCTTCTTTAATTGCGTCAAGGCTAAAAAAGAATGGATGGTTACTCCCAACCCAGCAACGAGGTGTGTGGGAGTTTGCATCTGCATCGATGGCTGGCCCTTATTCTAAAAATGATCCACTAATGGAAATAAAAGCTTTCCAACTTCTTAACCCGAAAATAATATGCTATGTATGCCTACAAACAGCTGCGTGGGTAATGGGACTTGCGGATAGAGTGCCCGCGCATGCAGAGCTGGCTTTTTC
Organism: Firmicutes bacterium UBA3738; assembly: GCA_002372505.1. Taxonomy (GTDB): domain Bacteria; phylum Bacillota; class Clostridia; order Peptostreptococcales; family Anaerovoracaceae; genus UBA3738. The sequence continues at coordinate 52,907 of DFGY01000114.1, read as the reverse complement.
GGAGATACCGAGAAGAAAGCTCCCGGACAACATTACTTCTTTCAAATACACACCTAAGCTCGAAGTTAATGTGGTGCGCGGGGTACCTTGTCTTGCCCCGGAAAGCATAGTTGTTCACATAGCAACAAAGCCTGATTTAGTAAAATCATGGAATGGTGTTATGGAATGGCTCCCTGATGTTGTATACGAAACTGAAATAGATGAATTTCTTATTGAAATATCAGACAAGAATGATTCTATTCGAAGAAGAACTGGATATTTGCTTGAAGGCATGTATCCTGATGCTGCCGATGCAATTTACAATAGTATTGAAAAGCCGTACTCAAAAATAAGATTTGGCCCAAGGAAGCAGTCAATAAGGAATGATGAAAAGTGGAAAATAGCGGATACGATTCTTCCTTTTTCTACAAGGGAGGTTGAGAAAGTAAAATGATATCATTTGAAAATATAAATCTTACCGAAGGTTATATAGCAAGACATACTCCGTTGGGGAGTGGCTCTCCTGGACGCGAGGCAGCAGTCATTGATATAGCACAGGATTTATTGCTGTCATATTTGCAGGATAGTGGAAAAGTGGATAATATATCGCTAAAGGGAGGTACAGCCATAAGGAAATTCTATGCTGGGAAAGAAGGGCGTTTTTCGCTGGATTTGGATTTTTCTATTGACGATAAGTATTCCGATGTTGTTGAGAAAGCATTTGATTTTGTAAGCGAAATAGATGGTTTAAGAATTGGGCCTTTTTCGTACTCAGTTACTGAACGCAGAAACAAATGGTATATTGGATTATCTAGCCCGTATAATGACGGTGATATTTTCAAAACTAAACTTGATTTTGCCTCGTACCCATGGCTGGAGCCTGTAACTCTGCCTCTGGTGCCTTTGCCGATACATAAAAACTATGGCTTTGAAATTCCTAAAATACATACCGTGCGTTTGGAAGAAAATATGGCAGAAAAGATAGCACGTCTTAACCGAACAAGTACAGCGAGAGATATGTATGACCTAAACTGGTTGATGGAGACAAATGACATCGCGAGGAAGATTGACAAAGGGTTGTTAAGAAGGCTTGTAGTTTTAAAAATATGGATTGATTCTTTTGGCATGCATTGTGGCAATGTTTTTTGGCGACCGGCGCATTCACCGTCGTATTTTGATCCTAGTAGATGGTTAAATAATAGAACTCCTAAAGACGTGGATTCAGAGGATATCGGATTGTTGGCTGTACCATCACCAACTGCGGAAGATTTAATAAATCGGTTAAGAACAAATTTCGATTTTCTTATGGACTTGGATGATGTTGAAAAAACTATAGCAAAATCAAATCAGAAAGACAGAGGGCTTGTGATACATGCTTTATCAGAATTGCCTGGAAAGCGGTTAGACAAAGGCTTGTACTAAAGTTGGGTGAAATCATCACGTTGATAAAAGATGATGAAGGGTGATTAAGTTATCAACGTAGTACAGTAAACGTTTACTTACAAAATTATAACACACTAAAGGTTCGCAAAAAACCGTTGAATTGAAAAAGAGCCTTAGTGTATTCCTACACTTCTAGGCTCTCTTTATTATGCGATATGTTATTTGCCCGTTTTGTAGCTGCTCTTCAGTCCGACGATGCTGTTGAATACTTTCTCGTCGTCTGTTGTCAGCTTTTCGTCGGCGATGTAGTAGCCGTGTCTGAAGAACTGGAATCTGTCGCCGGCTTTGGCTTCTGCCAGAAGTGGCTCGGCGTAGCATTCTTTTACTACCATGGAATTTTCGTTGAAGACCTGCTCGCCTTCTTCGTTTTCAACCATGAGGTAGTCCAGCTCGCGGACTTTTATCTTAACAGCTGTGGCTGCATCTACCCAGTGGATTGTACCCTTAACCTTGCGGCCTTCGAATCCGCTGCCGGATCTGGTCTCCGGATCGTAGGTGCAGTGAAGCTCTACAATGTTTCCCTCTTCGTCTCTTATTGACTCCTGGCAGGTGAGGAAGTATGCTCCCTTGAAGCGTACTTCGTTGCCCGGGTAGAGGCGGAAATATTTCTTGGCGGGAACTTCCATGAAGTCGGCGCCGTCTATGTACAGCTCTCTTGAGAATGGTACTGTGCGCTCGCCCATTTCGGGAACGTTGCGGTTGTTTTCCATTACCATTTCTTCAGTCTGACCTTCCGGGTAGTTGGTGATTACTACTTTTATTGGGTCGAAGATAACATTTCTGCTCTCAACCTTTTCCTGGAGATCTTCTCTGATGCAGTGCTCGAGAAGCTCAACTTCAACCGTGCTGTTGGCCTTGGCAACGCCAATGCGGTCGCAGAAGTCGCGAATGGCTTCCGGCGTGTAGCCTCTGCGGCGGATGCCGGCGATGGTAGGCATTCTCGGATCGTCCCAGCCATCAACCTTTCCCTCGTCAACAAAAGCTTTGAGATAACGCTTACTCATTACCATGTTGGTAATGTTAAGTCTTGCGAATTCTATCTGCTGCGGACGGGGATCCCACCAGCCTACTTCATCAATTGACCAATCGTAAATAGGTCTGTGGTCCTCGAACTCCAGTGTACATATGGAATGGGTAACGCCTTCGATGGCATCCTCCAGTGGATGCGCGAAGTCATACATAGGATAGATGCACCATTTGTCACCTGTGTTGTGATGTGTGGCGTGGACTATTCTGTAAATAACAGGGTCACGCATGTTCATGTTGGGGCTGGCCATGCTGATTTTCGCTCTCAGGCACTTCTCGCCGTCGGCGTATTTGCCATCGCGCATTTCCTCGAAGAGTCTTAAGTTCTCCTCGATGGAGCGGTCGCGGTAAGGACTGTCGATACCCGGCTCTGTAAGGGTTCCTCTGGTTCTGCTGATTTCCTCTGCAGACTGATCGTCGACAAAGGCCTTGCCCTGCTTGATTAAATCAACAGCTACATCGTACATTGTGTCGAAGTAGTCGCTGGCCCAGAAGACGTGGCCCCACTTAAAGCCCAGCCATTTAATGTCTTCCTGTATAGCCTTTACATATTCTTCGTCTTCCTTTTCAGGATTGGTGTCGTCGTATCTCAGATTGCAAACGCCGCCGTACTTTTCCGCCGTGGAAAAGTTCAGGCATATACTCTTGGCGTGACCAATATGAAGATAACCATTTGGTTCCGGTGGGAACCTGGTCTGTACCTTTCCGTCATATTTGCCAGTGGCATTATCCTCATCTATTATCTGATGAATAAAATTACCTTTCGTTCTTACATCTTCATTCATATCACTTGCCTCCGTTATTACTGCATAACAGTATATCACAAAGCGTTTCACGGGGACAGGCTTTTTGTTACGCTTAAGCGCCATGCCCCTTTTATATCCTGTATAAGCATCTTATAGGTCAATGAACTTTTGTAATTTTTTTCACTTCTTGCGCTATACCTATATTCGTGAACCTTTTTCCAACAATAGTCTTTATCCATACTAAGACTCTTGAGACTTACTAGGCGCTGTAGCTCAGCCGACTTATATTATTGTTCAAAAATATTTCAAACTCTTAACCATATCCTATTTTGTGAAAAGAACTTCAACAGTTACTGCTATCCTAACTGGCGCAAAGCTTGGAGTGCGTGCCTCTATATCTCATCGGAACCTATTATTTGTTGAAATAATTTTCACACATTTTCTCACATAAAATACTTTGAAAAATAATGCGTCATCAGCGGTCTATGTTCCTTATACCGAGCACCTTTAACATGTATTTTGCAATAGCGGCACAGAACAATCCAGTTTAGGCGGAACAAAAAGCCTGTCCCCGTGAAACGCCTCACTTTTAATATGTATAATTTTCTATTGATTGAAAGCCGGATTCGTATGATAATATGAAAAGGTGAATTTTTTAATGGAAAGAGACAAGAAAAAAAAGAAGAAAATTAAACATAGCTCAGCTTTTTTATCTGTACCATTGGTTTTTTTGTGTTTGATTTTGCTGGGTACAGTTCTTTTGATGCTGCCTTTTTCCACTACGCCGGGAAATGAGACTTCAGTGCTGACAGCTCTGTTTACTTCAACTACCAGCGTTTGCGTAACGGGGCAGATTGTCGTGGATACGTGTACCCATTGGAGTCTGTTTGGTAAAATAGTCATCCTGGCACTTATCCAGCTGGGTGGTCTGGGCATCATTGCTATTGTAATGTACTTTTTGCATTTTTCCCAAAGGGATATGTCTTTGGCGGACACTTTGACGCTTAAGGATATGTTTTCACTGGATGATACAAAGAATCTCAACTATTTTTTTGGAAATGTATTTAAGATTACTTTTGCTATTGAAGGGCTTGGCACCATACTGTATTTGCCACTGTTTTGTCCTGAGTTTGGGGCCATTAAGGGTGCCTGGTATTCCCTGTTCACCTCCATATCGGCTTTCTGTAATGCGGGAATATTCATAGCCGATCCGGATAGTCTGGAAAAATACAACGGTTCGCCTCTCATGCTCATCGTAACTATGCTCATGATAATATTAGGCGGAATAGGATATATAGTTTTTCAGGATTTTCAAGGTCTTAGGGGCATGACCAAGAGAAAGAAAATGAAGGTTGGTCTTCGGTCACTAAAGGTCCACACCCGCCTTGTTTTAATGCTCACGACTGCGTTGATATTCGGCGGCGCCCTGATCATATTCATACTTGAATATTCAAATCCCGAAACCTTTGGAAACATGCCTCTCGGAAAGAAGATTCTCAACAGCATTTTCCAGTCCGTAACCACCAGGACGGCCGGGTTTGCCACTGTGCCGCAGGAAAACCTGCGGGAGTCAACGACTTTGGTTTCGGATGTCCTTATGTTCATAGGCGGCTCGCCTCTGGGCACCGCCGGCGGTGTTAAGACTGTAACCATATTCATTCTGCTAAAGAATGTATACTCCTATCTTGGCAACAAAGATGAAGTTACAATTCTCAAAAGGCGGGTTCCCACAGGACTTATCAGAAAATCCACGGCCATTGTTACGGTTCAGCTGACTGTAGTGTTAATAATCTCCATGCTGCTCATGGCTGCGACGGAGGCTAATATGGCAGATGCATTCTACGAGACATTCAGCGCTGTTTCTACGGTGGGACTCAGCAGAGGGCTTACGGATGACCTTAATTCTGCCGGACAAATACTGATAATAATCGGAATGTTTCTGGGAAGGGTCGGACCCATTACCATGCTTCTGTTTTTCAAGAACAGCAGTGCCAACAAAAATGACATTCACTTTGCAGATGGAAAATATATAGTAGGATGATTATCAGCTATTACAATAAGTGAAAGGAAACCAATATGAAAGAAGACAGAGAACTAAAATATGCATTTTTGGGACTTAACAGATACGGCCTCAGGCTTGCCCATTTAATAGGAGCAACCGGAGCTGAAATACTCATAGCAGACGGTGATCAGGACATAATAAATCGCTATGCCGATGAGTTCACATCAGCTGTCTGCCTGGATCTTTCAAATTCCATGGCCTTGGAAAAAATCGAGCTTAACAAGATAGATGTGGCAATAGTCGATTCCTACGATAATCTTGAGGCTGCAATAGTTTCTATAATGGTAGCCAAGGAACAGGGCGTCGGTAAAGTTATTTCCACCGCCAGGTCGGACCGCTACCGGGATGTAATGCTGCGGGTCGGGGCAGACGAAGTTGTAATCCCCGAAGACCTTGCAGCGGCTCAGATGGCCAAGCTGCTTATTTCAGCTGACTTCATGACATATTATGATATAGGCGGTTCTCTCTGCATACTTAAGGTGGAACCGAAACGAGAGTGGATAAACAAGAGCCTGAAGCAATTGGATCTGAAAAAGACAGAAGGAATAAACGTAATTGCCTTTGACCGTGACGGAAAAATGGATGTGGATGTACACGCCGATACCATTATCCCCTCGGACTGCCTTCTCGTCATTGCTCTTCCAAAGGCCCTCATGTATGAATTCATCTGATAATATAGTATAATACTTTAGAAAAATCTCTAGAACAGAAAGGACAATAATTATGCTTAAGGATAAAAATGTGCTGGTTGGTGTAACAGGCGGAATTGCAGCTTACAAGACTGCGAGCCTGGTCAGTCTGCTGAAAAAGCAGGGAGCCAATGTAGACGTAATAATGACGAAGAATGCCCAGGAGTTCATCAGACCTCTGGTCTTTGAAACTCTTACGGGGAATAAATGTTACACCGACACCTTTGAGAGGGCTGCAAGCTTTGACGTGGAGCACATTTCTCTGGCAAAGAAGGCGGACATAGCAATAGTTGCTCCGGCAACGGCAAATGTAATAGCCAAACTGGCAAACGGTCTTGCAGACGATATGCTGACTACGACCCTTCTGGCATGTAAGGCCAAGAAGCTCATTGCGCCGGCTATGAATACGGCTATGCTTGAAGCGGCGGCCACTCAGAAGAACATTAAGAAGCTGCAGGATTCAGGATACGAGATAATCGAGCCGGCCAGCGGCATGCTTGCCTGCGGTGATGAAGGCGCAGGGAAGATGCCTGAACCGGAAATCCTGATGGAATATGTTTTAAAGGAAATCGCCTGCGAGAAGGACCTTCTTGGAAAGAACGTCCTCGTAACTGCAGGTCCCACTCAGGAGTCACTGGATCCGGTTAGATACATTACGAATCACTCCAGCGGCAAGATGGGATACGCCATTGCAAAGGCTGCAATGCTCAGGGGAGCAAACGTAACACTGGTCAGCGGCCAGACTTCCATTGAGCCGCCCATGTTCGTTCATACAATAAAAATTACCAACACACAGAGCATGTACGATGCAGTACTTGCAAACTTCAGCGGCACCCACTTCGTATTTAAGGCAGCCGCAGTATCGGATTACACTCCGGCAGAATTCTACGACGACAAGGTGAAGAAAAAGGATGGAGACATGTCCATTCCCCTTAAGCGTACGCCGGACATTCTCATGGAACTGGGGAAAATCAAGAAGCACGGACAGTTCCTCTGCGGATTCTCAATGGAGACAAGAGACCTTATCGAGAATTCCTCAGCCAAGCTGGCAAAGAAAAACGCAGACATGATCATAGCAAACAACCTGAAGGATGAAGGCTCTGGTTTTAAGACCGACACCAACATGATTACCATCATTACGAAGGACGATGTAAAGCAGATGCCTCTCATGGGTAAATTTGAGGTTGCCAATGCTGTAATTGACGCAGCACTTGAGCTGTCGAAGAAATAATCCTATTTAAGAATATTTTCAGAGCCGGATATATAATACATATTAAAGATGTATAAAAGGCGCAGAGAAAACAGGTGAATGAAATGAGAGTACTGATTGTTGAAGATGAAGTGAGGCTGGCGGAAGCCCTGGCCCAGATACTGGCGGAAGAAAAGTACATGACAGATGTGGTGAATTCCGGACTGGACGGATTCGACTACGGCCTCAGCGACATTTACGATGCGATTATTCTGGATGTCATGCTGCCGGAAATGGACGGCTTCACCATTGCCAGAAAGCTGAGGGACAATAAAATTCAGACGCCTATAATCATGCTCACGGCTAAGGACTCCACTGCCGACAAGGTGGCGGGGCTGGACTGCGGAGCCGACGATTACATGACGAAGCCCTTCGCACCGGAAGAACTGCTGGCCAGAATCCGCGCTCTTACAAGGAGACACGGAGAGGTGCTTCTTGATGAGGCCACATACGGAGACCTGGCTTTGAATCTGTCTACGGGTGACCTTTCCTGCGGCAACAAAAGCATTCATCTCAACTTCAAAGAGTCGGAAATACTCAAGCTTCTCATGGCTAACCCTCAGGGGGCGGTAACGAAGGAAGACCTAATCACGAAGGTTTGGGGCTATGATTCCGACGCAACGGATAACAACGTTGAGGCATACATTTCATTTATCAGAAAGAAACTTAGCTACCTGGGTTCCACGGTAGGCATTACGGCACTGCGTAAGGTAGGATACAGACTAGAGGACAATTAATGCTTAAGCAACTTAGAAAACGCTTTGTATTAATAACAATGCTGCTGGTCGGTGTTGTGCTTCTCGCTTTGACACTAGTCAATTGCTTCAGCAACTACCAGGAGCAGATGGGCAGATTGGAACGGACTCTGAATGCCGGGCTTAGGGCTCCCTTAAACAACCTTCTTCAGATTCCTGATTTCGATGAGAAAGTTTTCGGTGAAAATGACCATGACAAAGGTAATCTCACCGATCGTTTCGGTTCTCTTTCCGTGGTGGTAAATGAAGATAATGAAATAGTCAGCTACGATAACACTTTTATTGAACTTGGAGCCGATGATATAGCGAAGGTTGCGACCAAGGCTATTTCCTCGGGGCATGCGCACGGTTCAATTAAGTCCTACGATCTTCTTTACAAAGTACAGGAACTTGATTCCGGCTATATCATTTCTTTTGCCGATTACTCTGTAGCCCATAAGAATGTAACAAAAAACATATTATTTAATATTTTTATTTTCATCATGGGAATGGCCATATTCCTGCTTATCAGCATCTGGCTTTCCGGCTACGCAATGCGCCCGGTCAAAAGAGCCTGGGACCAGCAGCATCAGTTCATCGCAGACGCCAGCCACGAGCTGAAGACGCCACTTACGGCTATCTTGGCCAACAACAACATTCTTCTCTCCCACGCAGACTCAACAGTTGAGGAGCAGAAGAAGTGGATTGAGAATTCCCAGGCCGAGGCCAAGCACATGAAGGAGCTTGTAAACAACATGCTCTTCCTGGCCAAGTCCGACGGGGAAGAGGTCAAAATTCTTTTCAGCGAAGTGTCCCTTACGGACCTTGTGACGGACAGCTCCCTGCAGTTTGAGCCGGTAGCCTTCGAACGCGGCATAGTTATGGAGACGGATATTACAGAAGGAATAAGCATGCAGGGAGACACCACCCAGCTCCGTCAGCTCATTCATATTCTTCTCGACAATGCCTGCAAGTACGCCGATGAAAAGGGCAGAGTGGATGTGAGATTATATGAACACAACAACGCAATAAAGCTGGAGGTTGCCAACACAGGCAAGCCTATTCCGCCGGAGGATCTGCCACATATCTTCGAAAGGTTTTACCGCTCGGACAAGGCCCGCACCCAGCATAATCAGGCCGGCGGCTACGGACTTGGACTGGCTATAGCCCACAGCATTGTCACAAAGCATAAGGGCACAATAAATGCCACCAGCAGCTCCGCCAGTGGCACTAAATTCACAGTTACATTTAAGCACAAAAACTAATTTATAAGTACATGATTATAAATACAGATGATACTTTTCTACCAGCTTTACGGGATGGTAGGAAAGTTTTGATTTGCGCAAGTTTTCGCTGCCCATATCTTCTTCCCTGTTAACCAGGGTGTATCCGGCCTCCTGAGCCATTACGCAGAAGGCGTGGTTAATGGCACCGTATGCTCCCCTGAACTGAATGTTGGCCTTTTCGATATGCTCAGTGATCATTTTGTCGGACACCTTGCCTCCGATGGCGAAGGCTTCCATGCGGTCATCAATGTAAATTCCGCAGCCGATAAGTCCCAGGGCTTCGGCGTTTTCAAGAGCATCCACCATGGCGTCTCTTTCGTACTTAAGAGCCGCCGCGTCCTCGGGAGTGTCATCTCTGGAAGCGTTAATGCGATCCACCAGATCGAGGACCTCGAATACCATGAAATGATCGAAGGTGCGGATTTCATGCTCGTATGTTTTGTTGAAACCGTTAAGATGATTCTTCTTGCCATGGAACCTTTTGCCTCTCAGCTCAACCAGCTCTTCCAGGCTGTACACATAGTCGAAGTAGGTTCTGTCCTCTACGATTTCCGCATCAGGGAATGCTTCCTCAAATACAGGCTTCATGCTGCCGGGCAGGCGCTTAATCATGAAATCTTCGCCGGCCTCTGCGAACATTACCTGAACCTTGGCGATGACCTTGCGCAGCTCATCCACCTTGACTTCGCCTGACTTTGGAATAGGCGGGAACATGTAGTGAACCAGGCGGTCCTCATCCTGCTGAGGGCGGTAGTGACCTTCCACGCAAAGGTAGCCCTCAATATCTTCCCAGCAGAAATCGTGGATTCCTCTCCACATGTACAGTCCGGAGAAACACTGAGCCGCAGATTCGTGGTCTACGGCCAGGAGGTACTCCTCCAGTTTGTTTTTATCTTCTACATTTATGTCGTTTTTGAATATTTTCATAGAGTTGTTTGATTTACTTTGCCTTTCATGTATTTAGCGCAATTGCGACAACGGCAAATGCGTTAAATTTAATTTGCTTTTTACTTAACTAGTTTTGAAATGGTCTTAAATGACGGATCCTCTGCAGTTACCAGCAGCTCGAAGAGGGCTGTCTCTGCATTTGTAATAATTGCGCCGGCTTCTCTCATGCGGACTATTGCCGCTTCCTTCATATATCTTTTTCTCGAAGATGCGCAGTCCTGGACAACGTATACTGTGTAGTCTTCCGCAAGAAGGTCGAGGACTGTCTGCTGTACGCATACGTGAGTCTCGCAGCCTGCAACAACAACGGTCTTCTTTTCTGTCTCCTCCAGGGCCGCTTTGAAATCTGCATTCTTCATGCAGCTGAATTCCTTCTTTTCTATTGGAGTGAATTCGCCAAGGGCCTTTGCCACAGGATCGACGGTCTCGCCCATACCCTTTGTGTACTGCTGAGTTACCAGAGCCGGAATGCCGAATTCCTTAAAGCCCGTAGCCAGCATGGCTGCTCTCATAATTACCTTTTCGGAGCTTCTCATTGCCGGCATGAGTCTTTCCTGGAAATCCACCATGACCAGCACAGTATCCTCTCTATTCATTCTAGTTATCTTCATCTTTCATTCCTCCCCATTCCTTTATCATTGCAATCATGTGATGATTGGTAAGGTCAAACTGCAGCGGCGTAACTGTGGCGTACTTTTCCTGACTGGCAATTACGTCTATCTCTGTGTTCTTGCTGCCGTATTCCACCGGGGCGCCGGAATAGCTGTACTGCAGTGTTCCGTCGGCGCTCTCCTTTTCGTCGAACCAGTTGTCGTACTCCCTTATACCCAGCCTGGCGATTTTTACGCCGGCGATTTCTTCCTTTGGAAGGTTGGGAGTGTTAATGTTTATGGTGGTCATGCGGTCAAGGTTCATGTAGCCTTCTTCAAGGGTTCTCACTGCCAGCTCGCAGGCCATGTCAAAGTGGCAGGCCTGGTGGGATTCCACGCTGACTGCGCAGGCGGGAACGCCGCAAAGGTTTCCTTCTATTGCTGCGGATACGGTGCCTGAGTAAAGAGTGTCCGTACCCAGATTGCTGCCGTGGTTAATTCCGGAATAAACCATGTCGATTTTAATTCCTTCCCGCTCCATTATGCGCATGCCGAACTTTACGCAGTCCGCCGGTGTGCCGTCTACCATGTAAGCTGCGTCGGCTCCCGGGAACATTACGGGAGTGCAGGTAATGGGTCTGGTCACAGTAATGCCGTGTCCCGCTCCGCTCCTCTGGGAATCCGGCGCGAAAACGTAAACGTTTGCCTTCGCGCTTAAGGCCTCCACTAAATGCTTTATTCCTTCTGCTCTTATTCCATCATCGTTTGCTACTAGTAAATTCATTTATTTCCTTTCTAAATTGACTAATCTATTCGCCTAAAACTATCTTGCCCAGCACCTCGCCGATGGCGTCGTGGATGATTACGTCGGCGTTCTTGTCCTGCTGTGTCTGCTGCTTGTTAATGAGTACCAGGTTGGAGCCGCGGAAGTAATTGACCATTCCCGCAGCCGGGTATACTACTAGGGACGTGCCGCCGATAATAAGGGTGTCCGCATTTCTGATTGCGTCAATTGCCCCCATTACAGTTGCATCGTCCAGCCCTTCCTCGTAGAGGGCAACGTCCGGCTTAACTACTCCGCCGCACTTCTTGCACCTTGGAATGTAGCTGCCATCCTCGGCGTTGGCGTCATCGATTACATAGTCAAGATCGTAGCTGGCACCGCAGTCCATGCAGTAATTCCTGGCAATGGACCCGTGAAGCTCATACACCGTCTTGCTGCCGGCCATCTGGTGGAGGCCATCTATATTCTGGGTAATTACAGCCTTCAGCTTGCCCATCTCCTCCAGCTTAGCCAGAGCCAGGTGAGCCTTGTTGGGCTTTGCCCAGGTGCAGATAAGATTCGATTTGTAATATTTAAAAAAGGTCTCAGTATCTCTCATAAAGAACGTATGTGAAAGCATCATTTCCGGCGACATTCCAAACTCATTCTGAGCTTTGTAAAGACCGTCGGCAGAACGGAAATCCGGCACACCGCTCTCCGTAGAAACCCCGGCCCCGCCGAAGAAAACTATATTATCACTTTCATCGATAACCTTCTTTAATTCATCCAGCATATTGAAATTATCCTGCATAAGGGCACCTCCTTTTACTCTTCTTTCAGGTTTTTTATTATACCATATAGCGTTTCACGGGGACAGGCTTTTTGTTCCGCCTAAACTGGATTGTTCTGTGCCGCTATTGCAAAATACATGTTAAAGGTGCTCGGTATAAGGAACACAGACCGCTGATGACGCAATATTTTTTAAAGTATTTTACGTGAGAAAAAGTGTGAATAATTTTTCAACAATTAATAGGCTCCGATGAAACATAGCGGCAAGCACTCCAAGCTTTGCGCCAGTTGGGATAATTGTAACTGTTGGAATTGTTTTCACCTTTAACGAAATGGCTTAGTGTGTGAAAGAATTTTGAACAATATTATAAGTTGGCTGAGCTATATTGCCTAGTAAGTCTTGATAGTTTTAGAAGGGATAAAGTTTTTTGTTGGAAAAAGGTTCACGAATATCTGCATGGCGCAAGAAGTGAAAGAATTATTAAAGATTCAAACATACTCAAACAAAATAATTATCTATCAAGACAGAAATAGCTTGAGGGGTAACCTTACAGAGTTTAAACACATTTAATCTTTTGGAATTGGCATATAAAGGGCTTCCGTTTATATAAAATTATGTTCGCGTAGTTTTTCAACCACCACTGAGCGGGTTAGCGGTTGATGGCGGGTTTCCCATGTGAGTATAAAGTTATACCCTAGGTAAAACCCGCCTTTAGGATATATGTCCAACTTTGGAATATTACGAACTAAATATCCTGGATCATCAATCATTCCGAAATGTTCCCAAGCAAAGAGTTTTCTGTCGAAAGGGCGAACAAGAAGAAAGTCCGGATACAAAATGTGACCATCTATCACTACTTTGCACTCATATCGTTTTGGGATTAAAAAATCATCACTTATATCTGAAATCAGGCCTTCACTTTTCGAGCGCACATTTATTCCGCATCTTGTTTCAAAAATAAGGTCTTCCGGTCTATATGGATTGGATTCATATGCTTCATTTATCCAATCATTTATGCATATGTCATCATCTAAATAAAGTCTGCTATCTGCCGAGTTTCCGTATCTAAAATCCAACGGATTATAATATCTGTAGTTGTCTATAAATTTTTCAAGCGCATTTACATTTCTCTTTACAATAGGCATTCCGTGGATAATATTGCTTCTCTCTTTTAGTTCGGATATCATCTTTCCGGCATCTTTGCCATAATGTGAGATGGGATCGTCAACTCGCTTTCCTTCTACTTTATGTATATGTAGATGATACTCTTCACCATCATAATCTCTTGTCGCGAGACAACCGTCAGGCAATTTGCTTTTTCTGCTCTGCATATGTCTGAGCAAGTTGCGATGACTTTCCAAATCATTTTTTGCAGCTATTATTAACTCTTTTCCGTTCATCATATTTCTAACCAGCTCCTCACCTTTATATTATGACTTCCTTGAATAAATTGAATATTGATTAATCTTCTCAACACGCCATACTTGATTTGCAATATGTATATCTAATGGCTATAAATACCATTTATACAATAATAACTTATAAAGCAATTATTTGTCAATGTATGCAATTGATAACTTTACTGAAAGAAGTCAGTCCTTATGTCTATCTACCGTTGCTCCCTACTTATATTTCATAGCTATCATCTGTGTGGAGAACTCGCTAATTCAAGCAAACTCTTTTCACAATACTTTCTTGGTTAAAATAGTGAATCTATTTTCAACAATGCAAGATATTCTTTTCCGCCCACTGTAAAATCTATCATAATAAATGATAATGCGATTGGGAGAAGTGTTGAAATCAATTTCACTAATCACACTATAAAAAGAGGTGTAAAAATAATTATGACAATCATGCATCATAGTTATTATCATCAATTCGATCCAGCAAATTTTTGATGAACGAAGAACTTAAAAATATTGATGTTGCTTTCACTAATAACGATGTGTCTTAATGTTTGAAATAATTTTAGCCAATAATATAAGTTGGATGAGCTGTAATTCCTCGATTTCATCAAATTAAATAGCGATTACTGCTGGAATTATTTTCACAGATAAAGATATGGCGCAAGGATTGAAAAAAATTTCTTGCAAATGGAATGTTGGCAGAATTAAGGGTGGCACATGCCGCAGGGGCTGTAGCCTTTGTCTATTAGTTCTTCCCGAGAACCGGTGAAGTCCTGCCTGTTTTTGTTTTTGATCTGGGAGGCGCCGTGGCAGCCTTCGTAATGGAATTTTTTCGTGTTGGTATTTAGAATGTAGTGAGTTTCGTCGGTATTACTTTTGGAATTGGAATTGCGATTTTGCACGTCCTCTTCATCTGGGCCGCTGCCTTCGGAAAACTCTGTTCCGATCTGCTCCCTTTCGGCAAAGTTTGCAATGTCTGCAAGCTCAAGCTCGTCCATGTCTCCCTGTTCGCTCTGGCCGGTTTCGTAATTTATGTTTACCGCCGGCTGGACGTTGTAGCAGTACACGTTAAAGGACAGACCCCTGCCCTCATCCTCTACGGACATGGCCTGCATGTGGACGCCCCTTGCAATTGGTTCGTCTCCCTCGTAAATCGGGGCGACTTTGTACATTACATGATTACCCGATCCTCTCAGGTATGCGGCCACCTTGTTCTCGTAGGGCAGCATGCCTTCCGTATTCATGTAGCGTGTGCCTGTAATTAGGTTTTCCTCGTCGTTGTCTCCGGTGAGCTGCCAGCCAATAAGGTGGCATCTGTTGTAAAGATATTTGCCGTCGATGAAGTCGTACTTTTTTATACGCCAGCCTGAGGGCTTGATCATGCCGATGGAGCCGCGCTCCCCTTCCGGCATCGACTCTACGCTGACGCAGGCAACAGCCTGGCCGCAGCGACCCTGTCCGTCTTTGGCTGACAGCTTCTCATAATCTTCATCTTTTATTTCCGTGTCTTTAAACTCAGGTTCGTTGTTGTTAATCTCTATGGAGGCTTCGCCGCTCCAGTCGGGAATCTCCGTAAGGCTGACGGTGGCGGACTCGGGCGAACCTGCAGGCTGCTGCGACGAGCTTGCGGACTCCACCGAGCTGGCAGGCTGTTCTGCGCTAATGGTCTGCGATGAAGTCTGCTCTTCATTTCCGAACTCAAAAATAGAGCAAGCAGACAGGCTCGCCATAATCATCATAACTATCAATAAAATCGGGATTATATTTTTGCGCACCAAACCCACACTCTTTCTCATATCCTTAATACTGATAATACTAAGTTGCTACATATTTTAGCTGCAACTACCTCCCTATCTTCACTCACATATCCGGCTGCTATATTTCATGTTTTGCCATATATTGGTGTTTCAAAAAGCCTGTCCCTCTGAAACACTATCAAAATTCAGTTCCCATCATGAAGTCGCGAAGATTGATGACCCGGATTCCGTCTTCCGTCATTCCTGTATCTCCTTCTTTGACTACGATGATCTTCGGATAATTATCCTTAATCCTCCTCAGCTTAGAGAGAGCTGCGTCCTTTCCTGTTCCCTTTAAGTCCCGGGAAAGCTCCACATAGGTCCGCGCTCCGTCTTTATAGATTACGAACTTTATTTCATCGCTGCTGCTCTTGCCGTTATACACATTGTATCCTCTGCGTTTAAACTCAAGATACATATTGTTTTCGATTATTTTTTCTTCGTTTTGCTCTTCCTCGTTTACCAGGAATGTGTGCAGACCACGATCCACTATATAATACTTGGGAAGGGTCTTGAGCATTTTATCCGCCTTAAGGTCGTACCTTTCGGAAACGTAGAAAAAGTGAGCATCCAGAAGAGCTTTGATATAATTTTCAACAGTCCTGGGTGCCGGCTTCTTGCCTTCCGTTTCGCCGATAATATTGCAGACGCCTGTCGCTGAAATGTTCACGCCGATATTTCTGGCCAGGGTCATAATCACCTTTCTAAGGAGCACAGGATCGTTTATGTTCTGATCCATTTTACTTTTTCCCGATGACTCCAGCACATCCCTGATGACTATGGAAGAGTAGGAACCATCGTGGACTACCCGGGCTCTTTCCTTGTTAAAGTGGGATGCTCTGAGAATGGGAAGAGCGCCGTAGGTCATATATATTCTGTGTATCTCCTCAGGGCTGTATTCTTCATCTATCTGATGATACTCTATGAATTCCGGCAGGGACAATGGCAGTACCAGAACTATTCCGTAATCTCCATTCTTTACTGCGTCAAGCTTTGACGACAGAGCATTTTTATTGGAAGAACAAATAAGAGTTTTCCTCCCGGGTTCTCTCATGAAGTAATTTACCGACTCTTCCCATCCGGGAATGGCGCTGATTTCATCAAGTATGCAGACGTATGGTTTCTCCTTTTCGTACTTTGCATCTATGCACTCAATCAAGCCCTTTACCGTGTCGTCCAGTCTGTCTGCCACCTCAAAATTCACACGCCTTACCTCTTCAGGCTTGTGAGTCTCCCTGAGGTACTCCTCAAACTCCATGGAAATGCAGGTTTTACCCGTGCGCCTGGCTCCAAGGAGAAAAACTATGTCGTGCTTTTCAAATTCTTTTTTGATTTTTTCTATATAAAAATTTCTTGGTCTAGGTACAAATTCTATCATATTACGCATTCTCTCTTTTTCCACATCTTCACCTTTGAATTATACATTTATATTTTTATCTGTTCAACATGCATTTGTTGCTTTAACAGATTTAGCAGACCGGCCAAGTCATTCATCATGCTAAAGCGATACGTGCAGTAAAGCGATGAAGTGGAGATTTCCTGAAAAGAGGGCTTACGCCCAGCCCTCTTTTCCTTTTCCTTCAATCCTTATTTTATACACATGCTTCAAGAAAGCCGCAAACTAATTTAATTGTTCTCTTTGTAGATTCTATGGACAGCTTCTCGTCCGGCGTATGGACGTGCATCATGTCAGGTCCAATGGACACTGCATCAAATCCTTCGCCTATTTTTCCTGCGATGAGTCCGCATTCAAGGCCGGCGTGAAGAGCTACTACTTCAGGCTCGCGTCCGTACTGTTCTTTGAATACTTCCACGCAGATATCCCTGAGACGGGAATCTTTGTTGTATTCCCAGGCGGGATAATCTCCCGAATAAATTACCTGTCCACCAAGAACCCCGGCCAGAGACTCAAGGCGCTTCATTAAGTACTCCTTCCTGCTGGATGAAGAACTGCGGATGGCATGTGTGAATATAACGTTGCTGTCCGTAGTAATTACCGCACCCAGATTCAGGCTGGTCTCCACAAGACCTTCTATGTCCGCGCTCATATTCTGCACACCGTCGGGGCATGTCATGAGCCAGGTGATTATGTTCTTTTTATCCTCACAGGAAACGGCCTTTTTTAATACGTCCTCATCCTGCTTTTCAAATTTTACGAACATGTCCGGTTCTATGCCTTCGAACTCTTTTCTCATAGAAGTTTCAAAGCCTTTAACGATTTTCTCAATCTGAGACTCGACACTCTTGTTAAAGAGAATTATAGCCTCCGAGGCTTTGCAAATTACATTTCCTTTGGTTCCGCCGGAAATATCCACAATATCTATGGAGCACTCCTCGTCAAGCTTTTGAAGGAGTCTGCCCATGAGCATGTTGGCGTTGGCACGCTTCTTGTCGATTTCAATTCCGGAGTGACCACCGGTAAGGCCTCCTATGGCGATTCTTCCCTGAGCGCCTGCTTTAGTCAGACGGTGGAGATCCATCTTTACGTCCGCGTTGACTCCACCTGCGCAGCTTACAGTGAATATGCCCTCTTCTTCGGAGTCGATGTTTATCATCATCTTTCCTTCTATATCGGAAACGTCCAGAGCCGCAGCGCCAATCATTCCTATTTCCTCGTCAGATGTGAAAATGCATTCCAGAGGTGGATGCTTCACTTCGTCCGTTGTGAGCATGGCCATCATAATTGCCACCGCTATTCCATCGTCGCCGCCGAGAGTTGTATCCACTGCGTGTAGCCAGTCACCGTCCTCTGCCAGAGTGATTGCCTGAGTCGCCATATCGATATCCGCGCCTTCTCTTTTTTCGCACACCATATCGATATGTCCCTGGAGAATTACAGGCTCAGCATTCTCGCAGCCCGGTGATGCAGGCTTCTTAATGATTACATTTCCTGCGCTGTCGCGTCTGCACCACAGACCGTGCTCTCCCGCAAAGCTTACCAGCATTTTCTCGATTTCCGATGTATTCCCCGATCCATGGGGAATGGCAGCTATTTGCCTGAAATATTCAAATACCTGTTTTTCCATTTTCTCATCTCCCTTTCGGCTACTTAAGATTTATGAACCCTATGCTGCTTAATGACTGAATGTACTCGCACAGTCTTTCGTAGAGAGGGCTCGCATCCTCGCCGAACTTTTCATCTAACTTCTTGCCTATTTCGTAAACCGTTTTCTTCCCGTCTATGAGCTGCCAAATGTAGCTGCCCTTTTCCTCAAGGGATATTCTGCTCTTTTCCGGGGAGAAGAATAGTTTCTGGGCAAGTTTGTCGTAAAATCCTTTGTTTTCTTTTATGACTACCACGTGTCCATCTGACATTTCCCATGTAATGTCTTCCTTAATAGATGGAACCTTATCAAGAAAATTTTCTTCTTTTTTCTTCATTTAATTAAGCTTCCTTCTTTTTCTTGAACACTACCCACATGAGGGTACCTATGAGAAGTGCGAAGAAGGCGATGGAGCCTATGCTGCCCAGGCTGAACTTTCCTGAAATATCTATGATTTCTCCAAGAGTTGAACCTTTCATAGGAATAATCGCGAGTGCCGCCAGGATTATTCCCACCAGACCTTCGCCGGCAATCATACCTGAGGAGTACAGCACGCCTCTTGTAACTGCGCTTTCCTTTTCTTCGTCGCTGCTGAACTTCACTTTATCGACAACCAGTCTTGCAAGTCCACCCAGCATGAGAGCTGCCGTCAGGTAGATTGGCAGGTAAAGACCAATTGCAACAGGCATTACCGGAATGCCCAGGATTTCCACTACGATTGCGAAGAATACGCCGATCATTACCATTCCCCATGGCAGGTTGGCGTCCATTACGCCTTCGATTACCATCTTCATGAGGGAAGCCTGAGGTGCGGGAAGCTCTTTGCCGCCGAAGCCCCATGCAACGTTGAGCAGGTAAAGTACGCCTGCGATGGAAAGGCCTGCAGCGATTGTTCCGATTACTTCACCTATCTGCTGTTTGTAAGGTGTGGCACCGACAATGTATCCTGTCTTAAGGTCCTGAGACATGTCGCCGGCCATAGCAGCAACTACGCAGATAACCGTACCGATCATGATCGCTGTAACCATGCCTTCATTTCCTGTTGTGCCTGTGGCCTTAAGAATGATGGTGGAAATGAGAAGCGTAGCTATGCACATTCCCGATACCGGGTTGTTGGAGCTTCCGATGATTCCTACCATTCTGGAAGAAACCGTAGCGAAGAAGAATCCGAATATGAGAATGAGCAGAGCGCTGCCGATTCCAAGTGGAATGCTCGGGTAAAGAATGAGCACTGCCATAACGATTATGAGCATGAGGCCAACCCACTTAATGCTCAGGTCGGTATTTGTTCTCTCTATGGCAAGGTCTGCACCTTCTTTGTTCTTAATGCTTAAAAGACTTTCTTTAAATGTTTTGATAATCAGGGGCAGTGACTTAATGAGTGAAATGAGACCGCCTGTTGCAACGGCTCCTGCACCGATGTATCTGATGTAGCTGCTCCAGATTGCCGATACGTCCATTTCAGAAATTGGAACGTCTGATGGGAACATTACCGTGTCTCCGCCGAAGGCGCTGATCATCGGCATCATTACCAGCCATGCCATAACGCCGCCGGAGAACATGAACGAAGTGATTCTCGGACCTACGATGAATCCTACGCCTGCCAGTGCAGGGAGGACATCGATACCGATTCCCGCTCCGCTGAATTTCTTGAATGACCAGCCGATCTCGCTTGGGA
Organism: Firmicutes bacterium UBA3738; assembly: GCA_002372505.1. Lineage (GTDB taxonomy): Bacteria > Bacillota > Clostridia > Peptostreptococcales > Anaerovoracaceae > UBA3738. The sequence goes on along the minus strand of DFGY01000114.1, from coordinate 32,678 downwards.
AAAGCTTTACGCCGTCTGCTATGAATTTGTAGAGAGCAGCAATTCCCAGACCTGAGAATACGGTTCCTGCTGCGGCACCGCCGTGTTCGCCGGCAATAAGTACCTCAGCGCAGGCCGTGCCTTCCGGATAAGGCAGCACGCCGTGTTCCTTTACAATGAGGGCCTTTCTGAGTGGAATCATGAATACCACACCCAGAAGACCGCCGCTCATGCACACGAGAGCAATAGTCAGGTAGTCAGGCACCTGGCCTACACCTTCATTTGCCCACATAAAAACTGCGGGTAGAGTAAATATTGCACCTGCTGCCAGGGACTCTCCCGCAGACCCTACTGTCTGGACCATGTTGTTTTCCAGAATGGAGTCCTTCTTCATTATCATACGGATAATGCCCATAGATATTACAGCCGCCGGTATGGACGCTGAAATTGTCAGACCTACTCTGAGTCCCAGGTAGGCGTTCGCACCACCGAATATTACCGCCAGAATTATACCAAGTATAACCGAAGTAACAGTAATTTCCGGCATAACCTTGTCGGCTGAAATATATGGCTTAAATTCAACTTTGCCATCTTTCATATTTTTCTTTGACCTCCTTGTTATGAAAAATAAAAAATTATAATAATTAAAAAATAGCCGCTTTCACGCTGTAATGCGCTAATCGGCTAAATTGTAACACCCTCCATACTGTTTGTAAACACTTTTTTAAGTATAATACACAAAATCATCGAATTCAATATTTTTTTAGATGAAAGCTATTTTTTTCACACAAAATCCGGGCCGCTTCGCATCTGATCGCCCTCAATTTGTGTATCTTGATGCAATAATTAATTATGTGTATCTTGATGCAATAATTAATTATTGACAGGTCTATGCTGTGGGTATATAGTTGTCTCACAACGGAATAAATCTTCAGGGCAGGGTGTAATTCC
>DFGY01000114.1:0-31694 GCA_002372505.1 Firmicutes bacterium UBA3738 | reverse complement strand
GGGTGTAATTCCCGACCGGCGGTAAAGTCCGCGAGCCTCAGGGCTGACCCGGTGCGACTCCGGGACCGACAGTATAGTCTGGATGGAAGAAGATGATTTTTAACAGCTTTTATTGTGAAGCCTGTAATTGTATGCGCGCCCCGGAGAATTATTCTTCGGGGCTTTTCAAGTTCTGTAATACTTCATGGGAATTGCCTGAGGCAAAAGCCGCAATATAAATAAAGCGATGATTGTAAATATTATTGACAAAAAAGAGAATATCTACGCAACTGTTCACGAGAGCTACATGCAGAGGGCTATAGAGCTGGCGGAATTGGGCCGTGGATTCACAGATCCTAATCCGGTAGTAGGTGCCGTTCTGGTAAAGGGCGGGGAAATTATCGGCGAAGGCTATCACGAGAGATATGGTGAACTGCACGCTGAGAGAAACGCCATCGCCGACTGCAAAAGGCGTGGCAACGATCCTAAGGGAGCCGATATTTATGTCACCCTGGAGCCTTGCTGCCACCACGGCAAGACTCCCCCCTGCACCGATGCCATTATTGAGAATGGCATACGCCACGTCTTCATAGGCTCCGACGACCCTAATCCCAAGGTGGCGGAAAAGAGCAAGGAGATTCTCGACGGCGCCGGAATCGGTCAGACCAGAGGCATTCTGAAAGATGAATGCGACAGCCTCAATGAAAAATTCTTTCATTATATTACTACCGGCCGGCCTTACGTCACACTGAAGTACGCCATGACAGCCGACGGAAAGATCGCTTCGGCCAGCGGCAAATCCCAGTGGATTACGGGAGAGCCTGCCCGCAGGTACGTGCACAGACTAAGACACGAGCACGCAGGTATAATGGTAGGAATCGGAACGGTGCTGGCTGACGACCCTATGCTTAACTGCAGACTTGAGGACGCCGGCCCCGCAGGACACAGCAATCCGGTCAGAATAATCGTCGACTCAAAGCTGCGCATACCTCTGGATTCACAGATTGTGAAAAGCGCCGGAGAAATCAGGACTGTAATTGCAACCACTGAGCCAAAAGAAAAAGCCTCAGCCCTGCAAGATGCCGGTTGTGAAATACTATGCGTCCCTGGCCTTTCTGCCGAAGCTTGCGGAAGAGTGGATATAGGAAAGCTAATGGAGCTGCTCGGGGAAATGAAGATATCCGGCATCCTCCTGGAAGGCGGCGGCACCCTGGCTTTCTCGGCACTTAAGGCCGGGGCAGTTAGCAAGGTCTGCGCATTTATCGCCCCAAAGATTCTCGGCGGAAAGGATGCAAAGACGCCGGTGGAGGGCGCAGGATTCGACGACCCCAATACATGCGCAATGCTTAAATACGAGGGCATGACCCTCTTTGGCGAAGACATAATGCTGGAGTACGCTTTATAGGGCGAACACGGGCGCCGAAATAAGGCCCCCAAATTAAATGGAAGGAAAACATAAAATGTTTACAGGAATAATAGAAGAAACGGGAACCATAGCCGGAATAAAGAAAGGCGCGCAGTCCTCTGTGCTGACCATTAAGGGTAATGTGATTTTCTCCGACCTTAAGCTAGGCGACAGCGTTGCGGTAAACGGCGTCTGCCTCACTGCCAGCAGCATCTCAGGAGACACGTTCACAGCAGATGTAATGCACGAAACCCTGAGCCGCAGCGGGTTGGGCAGTCTCCGCCAGGGAAGCCGGGTCAACCTTGAGCGGGCAATGGCCGCCGACGGAAGATTCGGAGGCCACATCGTTTCCGGCCACATTGACGGCACAGGTAAAATCAGCGACATAAAAAAAGACGACAATGCAGTCTGGTACACGGTAAACGCCGGTGCAGACTTAATGAAATACATTGTAGAAAAAGGGTCAATAACTATTGACGGCATCAGCCTGACAGTGGCTGAGGTGGGTACGGGCTACTTTAAAGTATCCATCATCCCACACACAGCCTCAGTCACCACACTTGGTGAACGCAAAATCGGCGACAGCGTCAATCTGGAAAATGACATAATAGGAAAGTACGTGGAAAAATTGCTGTACTCAGGCGGAAACGCCAATGACGCCCAAAGCGGAGCAGAATCAGGGTCCGGCAAGATTTCCCTGGAGTTCCTAAGACAAAACGGTTTTTAAAGACCCGTTTCACGGGGACAGGCTTTTTGTTTCACTTGGACTGAGTGAAACAAAAAGCCTGTCCCCGTGAAACGGATGAATATTACAAAAGGAGAAAGGTATAATGTTTGAATTTAATTCTGTAGAAGAAGTTGTGGAAGATTTAAAGCAAGGTAAAATCGTACTTGTGTCTGACGATGAGGATCGTGAGAACGAGGGAGACTTTATCTGTGCGGCTGAGTTTGCCACAACGGAAAACATCAATTTTATGGCCATTCACGGCAAGGGGCTCATATGCATGCCTATGAGCAAGGAGTATATTAACAAGCTGGGATTCCCTCAGATGGTCAGTGAGAATACGGACAATCACGAGACGGCTTTCACTGTTTCCATCGACCATGTGGATACTACGACGGGAATCTCCGCCGCTGAGCGTTCCATTACGGCTATGAAGTGCGTGGAGGAAGATGCAAAGCCGCAGGACTTCCGCCGTCCGGGACACATGTTCCCCCTTCGTGCAAAGGACTACGGCGTGCTGGTCAGAAACGGTCACACAGAAGCAACTGTGGATCTTCTGAAAATCGCCGGCCTGAAAGAGGTTGGTCTCTGCTGCGAGGTCATGGCTGACGACGGCACAATGATGAAGCAGCCGGAGCTTCAGGAGCTGGCAAAGAAATTCGGCATCAAGTATACGACCATTAAGAAAATCCAGGACTACAAGAAGGTTAAGGAAAAGCTCATATCCCTGGAGGCCGGTCCGGTGAAGATGCCTACAAAGTACGGCAACTTCCAGGCTTACGGCTATATAAATAAAATTAACGGCGAGCACCATGTGGCTTTGGTAAAGGGTGACATCGGCGATGGACAGAACGTCCTTTGCAGAGTCCACTCCGAGTGTCTCACCGGTGACTCCTTCGGTTCCATGAGATGCGACTGCGGAGACCAGCTGGCAAGAGCAATGCAGCAGGTGGAAAAGGAAGGCCGCGGCATTATTCTCTACATGAGGCAGGAAGGAAGAGGCATCGGCCTTATAAACAAGCTCAAGGCATACGAGCTTCAGGACAAGGGACTGGACACAGTAGAAGCCAACCTGGCCCTGGGCTTCGGAGATGACCTGAGAGAATACTATATCGGATCTCAGATACTCAGGGATCTGGGTGTAAAGACTCTGAGACTGCTCACGAATAATCCGTCAAAGATTCACGGTATTGGCGACTTCGGTCTGGAAATAGTCGAACGAGTACCGATAGAAATTCCGGCAACTGCCCAGGACGTATTCTATCTGAAAACAAAGCAGGAAAAAATGGGGCACATGCTCCACGTAAAGGATATATCACAGAGCAAGTAATGGTAATTTTAAAAAGGAGAATTAAAAATGAACGTATTTGAAGGAAAATTAGTATCACAGAACATTAAAGTAGGAATCGTCTGCGCACGTTTTAACGAGTTCATCACAGGCAAGCTTCTGTCAGGAGCTCAGGACGCCCTTGAGCGCCACGAAGTAAAGGACGAAGACATCGATGTGGCATGGGTACCGGGAGCTTTTGAGATTCCTCTGGTCGCAAAGAAGATGGCAGAAAGCGGCCGTTACGATACAGTAATCTGCCTGGGAGCGGTAATCCGCGGCAACACCAGCCACTATGACTATGTGTGCAACGAAGTATCAAAGGGCGTAGCCCAGGTGGGTCTTTCCAGCGGCATTCCTGTAATGTTCGGAGTAGTTACCACTGAGAACATTGAGCAGGCTATCGAGCGTGCCGGAACTAAGGCCGGAAACAAAGGCTACGACAGCGCAATGGCCGCCATCGAAATGGTAAATCTCCTTCGTGAGTTATAATCCGAATCAAAAGAAGAGGGCTATTGCATTAATATAATAGCCCTCTTTTCTGTCAAGCTGCTCCTGAACTCCTCGCCGGATTATTTGGTTTTTACGCTCTTACCCTCTGACCAGCGGACATAATACTTTTTGCCATCTCTATTTCTTCAATTCGTTATTTTATTGATTCAATAACATATAACTGCTTATTATTGTCGAACAAAACATACAAGTTGTCATTATTCTTGTCCTTCTTATAAATTGTACACTCAGCAAATAACGGGAACTCCTCTTTTTTCACTTCTAATGATTCTAGTTCATCCTTAATATCGCTGATTTCTGATGTTTCTATTTTTCTCCATGTCAGCATGTTCGACGGTTCTTTTTCTTCTTTGTACTCGACTATAATATAAGTACTACCTTCTCCTCGAAATCCTCCATGATTTGTTTCTAAATAATTCACCTTGTATTGCTCACCAAAATCAAGTTCCCACTGATCTCCTATTTGCTTTAACAAGCTCTTTTTCTCTGCTTGGCTTAGTTCTCCGCCACTGGTAAAAAACATAATTGCACTAACTAAGGCACAAAATATAAGAATAACCAACATAGCTTTTTTTCGTTTCATATTACCTCCAATAAAACTATCATGTGAATGTCGTTTTCACTTAAATTGTATAGCTGTTACCGGCTTTGTACTTTTGCATCGAACTTAACCGATGGGAAAACTATTGTTAAATATAAGGCGCAACTTGGTTATCCATTTTATATTACTGTTCGTAATGCATTCGAAGTACCACCTGAATAAGCACCGATATTTTGGAATCATTTTACCACTACCGATATTTCTTTGCTCTTCTGACCATTAAATGATGTACAGTATATCGTGCACCTGCCTTCCTTAATCAACTTTATTGTCCCTGTGCTCTTTCCTATTTTGGCAATGGAACTGTCAGTCGAGTACCATCTGACTTTTTCGGCAAAATATTTCTTCTTGTTTATTCTTTTTACCTTTGCTTTCATTTTCACAACGGCACCGACTTTTCCGGATACATTTTTACGATTCAATCTGATATGGCGTACATTGGAATAATCAAGACTCATCTTTACCGGATCACTGGTTCTTGTGATCAATTTACCATTGTCATCTTTTTTGATAGCCTTGACCTTATACCAGTAGGTCTTTCCTTTTTTGACTTTTCCATCTTCGAAATAATCCCATACATAATACCAATATTTTTTTATAAGCTTGTATTTCCCGTTGCGTTTGGTACTACGATACGCTTTATACCCTTTATTCGCTCCAGGTACCACTGACCAATCAATCGTCAGCATCTTCGATCTTTTTTTCACAACCAGCTGTGGTTTAAAAAAGATAGGCTTCCATTGTGCCACTATTCTTCTGTTCATGGAATTAACGTCTACGTACATCGTCTCACCAGGCTGATATATCTTGTCCTTATATTTCCACCCTACAAACTCATTGTATTTCGATGTATACTTATTTCTCGGGAAGGTAATCAAATAAGCATCTTTGTCATAATCATATTTTTCATATACTATGGGGGCATTTCCTTCGATTGTTCCATATTCCACTTTGCCTTTGCTGGCACTCATAAAATGCTCATCATTATAATCTGTTATAAAATAAAATTCTTTTTCCTGATCAAACATTGGCAGTTTAATATTTTCAGCAAAAATTCTGTACACATTGGTCTGCAGACCATAAGGAGCTTTCACTGTAACTGAATAACATCCATAATACTTAGAATTTTTATCCTCCACCAACCTACTTGTTTCATTTATTCTAATATTCAGTGGAACTTTTTCAAATTTTGTCTGAATATACCATCTTACCTTTGAGTATTCAGAGTTTCTTACTATCTCCCCATCCGATGTTACTACCATGGCATAAAACTCAGCTTTATCATTTCCAATCTTTATCTTATCTTTTTCACTCTCAATTATTATCTTAACAATATCAGGCTCTTCCTCAACTTTTGCAGCAGCAATACTGATTCCCATACAAAATATTATTGCTACAATCATGATAATATTAATTCCTTTGATCATTTTCAGCCCCTTTTCTTTTATGTAACATTAAACATCAATCTCAAATAAAACTCTCTAAAAAATATAAATTCTTGGGATTGCTCGGATCGTAAACAACGTACAACTCATCATCTTTATCCTCATTACTAATCTTTTTGTACATCAAGGCGTTATTACTGGCAGGTCGATATTTTTTATCTATTTCGAGATCATCAAGGATTCCTTTAATGTTATTTTTATCATCATTGTTTATTTCCGTCCATTTCAGATTTTTTGTTACATTGGTATTATCCTTGTACTGTACTACAAGATATGTGTATCCATCACCCTGTAACCCGCCTTTATTACTTTTTGAAAAAACATGTTTATTAGCATTTCCAAGTTCAATCCCCCAGCATTCTCCTATCTCCTTAAGCCATTTATTAAAATTTTTTTCTTCGCTATAATTTGTTTCTTCATCAATAATGGCATACGCCACAATTACAATACTAGCTATAATTATTAATACAATAAAACGTTTCACTTTTTACTTCTCCTTGTATTTTTCACCATTATAACTGATTACGTCAATACTTCATTTAATAGTTTCTTTTATTGTAATATTGATCATATATACATTGATGGCTTTATGCTTACTAGCAATAATCGCATTATCTACCGTTGGAATGATTATTTTTTCGTATATCTGTTTCTTTGCAAAGGAGAAATCTTTTATATCCTTTTTCCTAATCTTACCAAAATCATATTTGTCAACAAGCTTAAATTCTATGTGCCATTTCTTGTTTTTTTTCTTCGCTTTCCAAGAATAATCATACCAACCATGTATTGCTAAACAAAGATCAATTTCATCCAGTGAAGAACCAATTTCAAAAGCACAATTCGGTTCGTTTTTATGTTTTTTCCTTTGTATATTTTCTTTGTCTTTATCTTTTTTGATATTTCCCTGATTTTTCTTTTATAGTAAGGCGATTTTCTTATTTTTTTTGCTATTTTTGATTTGTATCCTTTCGTATAATTTTATTATCATTACATAATTAAGTACTGTATGTCAATGTCAGATTAGGCAATGGACAGCGTGACACATATTATGTTGTTAAAGCGTGACACACTCAAATTTCAATCGATTAAGTGTGAGTGCGAATTCACACTTTTTTGATTAAATTCCGAACGAAATTTTTTATTTCGTTTGTTTTCTTGACGATTTTAATCAAATTGCTTGCCTTCTGCATATTTATGCCCTATACTGCAAGCATATAGGGAGTATTTACTTTTAGGGATAATATGTAGAGGGATATGAACATATCCGCAGCGACCAATTCAGAGGTCGCTTTTTTACGTCTGAACTTATACTCACGGTATTGTCAGTTGCCTCAACAGATAGCTATGGAACCTGCATTTCTCAACGATGTTTCGACACACTTCCCAAGCACACGCAAAAAAGAAAGAAGGATTTTCGACTTTTTTGCCAATTCTCCCTCTTTCCTTTTGTCAACAATACCGTCCAACATGCATATTTATGCATATATATTCATCAGTACGCTTCTTCTCCTTATCATAGGGCATACTTGCCGAAAATCCTCCAATCATCGTTTTTTTCGGCCTACAGCAGTCCTATTTCCTTCAGGAATCCTTCCGCTACTTCATCTACGCTCTTCCCTTCAACGTCAACCTTGTATGTCAGCTCTGCCATTTTCTCCGATTCGATTTTGCCATCCAGCTGGGACAGCACCTGTCTCAGATTGGGAGCATCAGACTGGAACTTTTCAAATGTGTCCTGTCTGATAAGGTAGCATCCGTTGTATTCCGGGAAGAAGCTCTTGTCGTCTTCAAGGATCTTCAGCTTGGCCTTTTTGTTAAGTCCGTCAGTGGCGTATACTTCCGTTACCTCGAACTCGCCCTTCTCCACTGCGGAGTATTTCAGGGATGCATCTACCGGCTTGTAGCTCTTGAATTTAAGTCCGTAGAACTTTGTGAAGGGTCCGTATTTCATCGATCCTTCCGCCGTGAAGAATTCGTGCTCCGCGCCGAAGGTCAGCTTGCTTGCAACCTTTTTAAGGTCCGAAACCTTGTTCAGCTTGTACTTGTCTGCAATCTTCTGAGGCACGGCTATGGCGTAGGTGTTGTTAAAGCCCATCTTTCCAAGGAGCTCAACCTGGTGCTTCTTCTGCCCTTCTGCATTGGAGAAGTCGTAAATGCTTTCACCCTCCGGCACGTCCGTGGGATCCAGATGGAGGAATGTAGTCAGCAGTGTTCCGTCGTAGCTGAGCATGAGGTCGCAGCTGGCATTCCTTCCCACCATTGCCTTGAAGTTATTCACCTGTGACATCTGGTCCTTTATTTTAACCTTCAGGTTCGTCTCATTTTCTATAAGCATCTTGGCCATGTGGTGCATGATTCTTACTTCGCTGTAGTCACCTTCATACATTATCAGCTCGGTACCTTCCCCTTTGGACTGGGAAATGGCGAAGGGAACTGTGACGCCGAAGGCCAGGAATATTACCAGCAGAGAAGAAACAACCTTCCTCATATTGCTGTGGGACTTTCTGATACGGTTTTCGCTGAAGCTCATGAGCAGGTCTAGGATGACAGCAATTATCATGAGCACTCCCGTAGCCAGGAGAATGCTTTTCATATCCTGGGTTCTTATGGCCTGATACATGACGCTGCCGATTCCGCCGCCGCCAACGAAGGCTGCAAAGACAGCTATACCTATGGCGTTAACAATTGCTATTCTGATTCCTGTAAAAATCGTCGGGAAAGCAATGGGAAATTCCACCTTGGTCAGACGCTCCATGGCAGTCATACCCACGCCCTTTGCCGCTTCCTTTATTCCCGGATCTATTTCCGACAGACCCAGGTAGGTGTTTCTGGCAATAGGAAGCAGCGAGTACAGCATAATGCCCAGGATTACCGTGGTCTTCCCTGCGCCGGCCACGATCATTATGAGACCGAGAAGGGCCAGAGCCGGTATGGTCTGGAGTATGTCCACAAGGTTCAGGACTACCGCCCTTGTCTTCGGGTAAAGGTAGGCGAGAATACCCAGAGGGATACCGATAACTATGGCCAGCACACTGGCTGCCAGAACCATGAACAGATGGTCTAGTACTAGGCTCCAAGTCATCTTCTATTCACCTCCTTCTGCAGTCCGCGAGGTGTCAGCTTTTTCTGCAGGCGGTCGATTATGAGTCCCAGCAGTATTGCGAGAATGGCTGCGGGAATGGCGCCCAGCAGAATCAGTGTGTTGTTGTTTGAAGTGGTGCCCTGGTATATGAAGTCTCCCAGGCCCCCAAGGCCTATCATTGATGCCAGTACGGCCCAGCTGACTGTATATATTGTAGACATTCTCAGGCCGGCGATTATTTCCGGGGAAGCCAGAGGCAGTTCCACCTGGCGCAGGGCCTGATAGTCAGTCATGCCGCAGCCCTTGGCCGCTTCAATGTACTTGGGATCCACCCCCAGTATTCCCGCGTAGGTATTCTTGAGAACGGGGAATATGGCGTAGACCGCCAGGGCGATTATTACCGTGGCCGGCTTCATTCCTATGACCAGGAAGAGTATTCCGATGAAGGCCAGGCCGGGGATGGTCTGAAATACCGACAGAATAGGCAGGACTATTACCGATATTTTCGGGGCGCGGGAAAGAAGTATTCCCAGGACAGCTCCGATGACGAAGCCAATAGCCACTGCCACCACTACGTAGATTAGATGCACGCCGATGGCTTTAGCCAGAGCTCCTCCGTATGTGTTCCAAATAGCACTCATGCATTCTCACCTCCCCAGAGGTTCGTTGCGACGTTCTGGGCTACGCTGGACTTTGTGATAATTCCCATGAGATGATCTTGGTCATCAAGGACTACTACGTAGTTGGCCTTTGTCTCCAGCAGGTAGTCAAAGCTCTCTTTGGCTTCCTCGCCCATGCGCACGGTTCTTTCATTCTGGCGGATAAGGGGCTCGATGTTCTTAAGGCCCTTGCCCCAGTGCATGAAGTCGCCGATTTCCACTGTGCCGATATATTTATTATCATCGTCAACTACCAGCAGAGAGTCGACGCTGTTTCTGGCCATCATTTCGGCGCACTCGTGTATACCGTTGCTTGGGTGCACCGTCGATACTTTCTTTCTCATGTAGTCTTCTACTTTTGTCAGTGTCTGGGCGCCGTAAAGGTGCTCGCCCAGGAATTCCTTAACCAGGTCGTTGGCCGGGTTTTCCAGAAATCCTTCCGGGCTGTCCATCTGGACGATTTCCCCCTTGTCCATGAATATGATTACGTCGGCCATTTTCAGGGCCTCGTTCATGTCGTGGGTAACGAAGACTATTGTTTTGTCCAGTTTCTTTTGCAGATCCTTGAGCTCGTTCTGCAGGCCGTCTCTGGTCATTGGATCCAACGCTCCGAAGGGCTCGTCCATGAGTACGATTGGCGGGGAAGCAGCCAGTGCGCGAAGCACGCCTATTCTCTGCTGCTGGCCACCTGACATTTCCGATGGATACTTCTCCGCGTATTCCTCCATGTCCACCATCTTCAGCATGTCTCGTACGATGCGGTCGCACTCAGCCTTGTCGTATTTAAGAAGCTTGGGTACCACTGCGATATTCTGGGCGACGGTCATGTTGGGGAACAGGCCGATTTGCTGAATTACGTAGCCGATGTGTCTTCTCAGCTCGGCTTTGTTCTTTTTGCTCACGTCCTCACCGTCTATGAGAATCTTTCCGGAGTCAGTGGGAATGAGCTGGTTTATTGCTTTAAGAGTAGTTGTTTTACCGCAGCCCGATTTTCCAATGAGGACAACGAACTGGCCGTCTTCTATGGTAAAGTTTAAATCCTTAAGCACAACTTGTTTGCCGTAAGTCTTTTGAACATTTTCGAACTGTATCATTTGGTTTTCCTCCTTTTACTACTGTTCTTTTTATTCCATGGATAATGGTTGCTTTTGCTCCGCCAGCCGCGTGGCCTTTTCCACTGCGGAAGGACTTCCTACAATAATCATCACATCATTTGCGCTGAATTGCTCGTAGGGCCCTGGGGAAACAATTATGTCGCTGCCTCTTCTGATGCCTACAATGGTTCCACCGGTGCGCCCCCAGAATTTAATCTCGCCTATGCTCTTTCCTACCAAAGTTGATTCCTCCGATATGGGGATTTCATAATTTGGAAGCGGTGCGTGAACAGCAATCTGACTGCGCCTCCTGTCCACGAGTCTGTCAACGGTCTTCATCATCTCTTCATTTAAACTATCGTACTGATGAAGAATGTCGCAGATGTGCTCGTAGGCCTCCCTTACTTCCAGATCCTTCTCATAGTAGGAAACGTACTGTTCGGCGTTTTCGGAGCTGCCAACGATTGTGCCGCTCTGAGGCTTTACCGTTACAACCTCCATTTCCGCCAGGAGCCCAAGGGCCCTTCTGATAGTTTCCGGAGAAACCTCGTACTGGGAAGCAAGTATGGATCTGCCGAACATCTTCTGTCCTTCTTTGAGCTCGCCTTTTGTAATACGTTTAGCTATGTCCACCGCTACAGTTAAATATCTCGGCGGCGCCGGTGAATGTTTCATAGTCCCTTCCTCCTCATAAACCTCTTTCTTATTTCATATCCTTGTCTATAGGCGTATTATATACTGGCAACTTGCAACTGTCAAGCAAATTGCCAGTTGTTAGATTGTAGCGTTTCACGGGGACAGGCTTTGCGTTTCACCTTTTTTGATTTTGCCTGCTATAATTCTACATTCACAGGATGCAAACGGAATGTAGAAATATTTTCAATGATTCCGCGTATTCGTTCACAATAAAACCCATGGCGCATAATGTTCCAATAGCATTGATCGTTGAAATTTGTTCTACAATGGTTTTGAGAAATAAAAGTGTAGAAAAGAGCGAATAATTAAGCATGTGTGCGCATAATGACGCCAATGTAACCAACAGGGAAATGTGTTTCGGAGTGAAAGATAGTTGAATCTGCTTTGTTCACAAGGTAAACTGTAGCCACATGGAGGTGATAAAATGTTCAGAGAAATGAGAAGACAGCACCAGGCTCTCACCATGGAAGAGAGCATCGAAGTACTTAAAAGCGAAAAGCGCGGGGTTCTATCGGTAATCGGCGACGACGGCTACCCTTACGGACTGCCCATTGACCATATTTATTACGAAGAGGACGGCAAAATATATTTTCACTCAGGGAAAGTCGGCCACAGAGTTGACGCCATGAAAGCCTGCAACAAAGCTTCTTTCTGCGTATATAAATATACCGGCAACGATCCGGCACCCAACGACTGGATTGAAAATTATCACTGCGTCCACGTATTCGGTACCATCCAGCTCATTGAAGACGTAGACGAAATCGAAAGAATCTGCAGGGACATCAGCCACAAGTTTACAGACGACGAAAAGTATATCGACGACGAAGTTAAGAGCGCATTAAAAGGAACCCTATGCTTCGTCCTCACACCGGAACACATTACAGGAAAGAAAATTCACGAATGCTAAAAGACAGGGGTTAGGTCCCTGTCTTTTTTATAATCTCTATCAACGACATAGTTTGTTGTGTTACATTTCCTTAATATCAAACAGCTGCATTTTGCCATCGAGAAATACATTTGCATCTACATAGTTGCAGGATTTAAACATGTGCTCTTTCTCGTAAAACGCCTTATCATGTCTACGGTAATCCCTATGCAACAATTCATGATAAATAACAAATTTCACATATTCTTTTTTAACGTCCGGTGAGTTTAACACTGAGTTAATCACAATTGAATCGTCATTGTAGTTGTATTTTCCGTAATATATTTTGTACGGTTTGTCCGTCCATTTCACACTGCTTATTCCCTCATATTTTCCATCAAACATTTCATCTATTACCTCCCTTGTCAGCTCGTCTATATCATATACCGGCGTTCTATCAAAAGGAATCCATTCTTCCGGTAATTCTTCCACTCTGCTGCCTGCAATATAGTTGTCATCTAAAAATAATCTGGCGTTTTCAAGGTCGGTAATATACTCATCTTCGGATTTATAAAGGTCCTGCAATATCTCGCTCTCATTGAATAATTTCTTTCCGGTTTCCTTTAGATCATCATCCTTTCCTAAATCTTGGACGACATATTGGGGATCGATGGATTTTCTGTTTTCCAATGAGTAAATATGGGGACGGAACTCATTTTTTCTAATGTTATTTATCAGAAGATTAAGCTCATCTTCCATAGGCTTCGTACAAAAACCTCCAAAATATTTATTTAGTGCTTCTTTTGCGGTGAAGGAATAGTCACTCTTCCAATGGTCGGCTTCTTTCATCATCTTTTTTAATGGTCCCAGTTGATCTTCAAATACAATGAATATATATTCTTCACCTTCTTCATCTATTAACGTAAACCACCCTGCGGGAATTATCTTTACTCCAAGTGGATGTATCTTTTTTACTTGTATGGCATTGTATATATCCCGGCAAAGCTTCCACTCGTATTCGGCATATTCGATTTTTTTCTTCGCTTCCTCGGCAATTACCGGGTCGTCTCCTTCTTCCTCAATTATCCACTTTGGATTGAGCCATTTCTGAAATTCTTCCCACACATCATAGAAATCAATTATATTTACTTTCGCAGTGCCTCCGGCTTTGGGACCACGCATTCCTCTCCCAATCATCTGCATCATAAGCACTCTGCTTGAAGTCGGCCTTGTAAGAAACACGGTGTCAATGTCAGGAACATCTGTGCCTTCAGACATAATATTCACGTTTATAAGAACCTTTATTTTTCCATTTCTAAAGTCTTTAATTACATTCTTGTTATCATCCTTGCCCGAATACACGACTCCACACTCAACATTTCTTTTCAATAATTCTTCATGCAGAAAGCGGGAATGAAGAATGTTCATGGCGAATATTAATGTCTTTCCGTATTTGTCCGCATTCTCAAGATACTTAGTAACGATGATATTGTTCCTGGCTTTTGATTGCGCTATTTTGCCCACAAGGGACTCAGGAAGCTCGCTATGTTTTATTATATGCTTAGCCTCGTCAATGGATATATCAGGTTCAAAATTCTCTCCGGTTTGTTCCCTATCGAAAACCGGATCGGATAACACACCTTTTACAATAAGATCCGACATAGGCACTTCATAAAGAGTATTATCATCAAATAGGTTCATTAACTTTTTAGTCTCTCCTTCCCTCATCCTCAGAGGAGTAGCTGTAAGACCCAAAAGCTTCGTATTCTTTCTTCTCTTCTTGATAAACTTTATTGTTTCTCTATATGATTTTGCAGGAGCATGATGACACTCATCGACGACTACCATAACTTTGCTTTTGAGCAGCCTTGGCAAATAATCTTTGTTTCTGTTGACGGAAGCAATACTTGCCACAATGATTTCGTGTTTATCAACCTGCCTGATGCTCATGTGCTCTCCGGAAATACAGCTTATTCTATATTGCCTTATGCCCGGGTTATTCAATTTACACAGCCCAGCAAATTCATAAAAGTTTTCCGCAGCCTGTTCAATTAGCGCATGCCTGTGCACCAGCCATAATATTTGATACCCTCTGCTTACCATTTCCTGAACAAGAAATGTAATTGCCGTTCTGCTTTTTCCACTGCCTGTTGGCATTACCAATATCCCGGAATCTTTATCCTTTTCAATAAAGTGCTCCTTCATTTTCGTAACGGCCTCTTGCTGATAATCAAACATCGGCACCTTTTCAACATCTGTTTCGCTCATGTTCAGGGCAACAGTTGATCTGAATTTACTGTATGTGTCCAGACGCACATCCATTCCACTGATTGTCATAAGTGCCAGGCGATACTCTTCCAGCAGACTTGTGGATGATGCCTTCTGTGACAGTTTTATTTGCCTCTCATTTCTTGTTTTGCCACTTATCTTCAAGGACTTACAGATTTCTGTAACAATAGAATGGTTGTATTTTAGGAGCTCTTGCTCAATTATGCTGCGATTCTCTGAAATAAACTTCCTGTCAGGTTTAACGCATATACTATTCATGACACTCACCAGGGATTCTTTGTCCTCTCTGTCGTAAAACTTTTGAGCAAGTTCCTTTTTCCTTTCAGGGAGTTCAGATGCGTCGATAAGTTTATATATAAACGATGAATCAAAGTTAATCCAATTAAATTTCTTCTTCATCACTAATCACCATCCTTCACCCTATTTCTTGTAGTTTTCAATACTCTCAATCATCCTCTCTACATAACGTGTTTCGTCCTCATTTTCCGGATCGCTTCCTGCGTACCAAATGTTACTGTGGCCAAAACCAAATGTCATATTATTCTTGCCACTCGTCGGAACCTTCCAGATTGGATTGTCGTGTCTTTCACTATAGGGTAGCAGCACACAGTTTTCTTCTTCAGCCAGAAAACTAAAAGATTGTTCATACCCGTTATCGAAACACATGCACTGTTCGAATCTGTAAGCAACGGCATCCTTGTAAAATCCAACTACCGTTAAGCCATCTTTTCCCGGAGCCTTTGAGCAGAAAACTACTATTACGCCCTCAACTTCATTTTCATTTTTGAGGCCTTTGCATCCTACAATCTTTTCGATATGCATCTGTATTGGTGTGTTTCTTGAATTGCCGATGCGTTGTACGAATCCCAGGCAAAACTCCCCTTTTTCAAAGAGCTCAGGTTGAAAGTTATATGCTTCGTGAGCATCACCTGTATCTTTCACATAGGCTCCGCCATTGACTGGTCGGTCGTCTTCTGTGATTCCTTTGTAGTATTTCATATCAGCTATCCTTACAAATATAATCTTTTTCATAATGTCACCTCTCAAGTTTTCTTTTTATTAACTGTTATGAGTTAACTCTTGATGCAAGTATAGCTGTTATGTGTTTTTTATGTCAGGTAGAAAAACTACCTAAAGTTTCTACTTTGCTTTTACTTTTTTCACGAGGGTTTTACCAATATATTTTTCATATTCATCGCAGAAGTCATATATGGAATCTCCGTCTTCCAAAGCCCTTAAGCATATTAGGTCTTCAGGGTCATCTTCTCTAAGCTCTCCTCCGCAAAGTTTAAAGAATTCGTTTGCTTCCTCCACGGTCATTTTTAATCCCACCACAAATTTATACAAAAAAGTACGTGTAGCTCTTATTTCACCGCTTACGGTTTTTTTAAATGTTGTACCCGGTATCAGGCACATTTCTTCTATCAGATCATACCCTTTCGTCGCTCCGATTTTATGCTCTTCATCATTTTTTAACTTTCGTTCCGAGATTAAGAAGGGTAGTTCTCTTTTGTTCTTTTCAATAATATCTTTATCAGAATCTCGTAGTCTATAGCTCTCACCATATGACTTTTCTTTGCCTTTGTTTTCATCAATTAATTTTCTTATTTCTTTTTCATCTACCATTGCTACTCATTCTCCTTATCCGTTTACTATTCATGTCGATCCAAAATATAACTATTACACACTATATCATATACAACTATAGACGATTAATCAAAACCCAATGTCCCTATAGCATTTATTACTCCTGACGTGACGTGGCGTGGGCTATCGTAGACCGTTGAGCCTGATTGTCCATGGTTTTGTGTCTCTGCGTAGTGAAACCTTGAAAAGCCTTGCCCGCCGTCGTGGCTTCAGTGGTCCGTTAAGCCAGAGCGCCTATGGCCTATAAATGGAATAATCATGGAACGAATGGATTTACATTCAATGTTTTGCGAGTTATAATAGTATCATCTAAACTATGGAAAGTGTTCGGCAGCAGGAGGAAAGAAAATGGATTTACAGGAAATGCGAGCGAGGAAAATTGCTCTTGGCCTTACGAATGAAATGATCGCTGAGATATCGGGGGTTCCTCTCGGCACTGTTCAGAAGGTTATCGGAGGCACGACGAAGGCTCCGCGCAGAGAAACGGTTTTGGCACTGGAAAAAACCTTGAAGGAAGGTGGCCTCGCAGAGCAATATGCACCATTAACAATGCGTACTGAAACTGATGATATGCGAGTCAGAGAAACGCAGGCAGCATATAATGCTTTTGCTGAATATGAACCTGAAAAAGACGAAAAGGGTCGCCCTATAAAGAATCAGGGGGACTACACACTTGTTGATTATCTTAATTGGCCGGAAGATGAGCGTGTGGAACTGATTAACGGATGCATATATAATATGGCGGCACCTAGCTATGTTCATCAGGAAATCGCAGGCAGGATTTATCGAGAAATAGGATCTTACATCGATAGCAAAGGCGGCGATTGCAATCCCGGCATAGCGCCTCTGGATGTGCAACTGGACAGGGACGAGAAGACTATGGTGCAACCTGACGTGATAATAAACTGTAAAAAGGAAGACAGAACTCCCATCAGGATCATCGGAGCGCCGGACTTTGTTCTGGAAGTATTATCTGACTCAAGCCGCTCAAAGGATATGATTATTAAAACCGAAAAGTACATGAGCGCCGGCTGCAGGGAATACTGGATTGTCGACCCTGCCAATGAAACTGTAATTGTATATGACTTTGAAAACGATAGGTACCCGCTGAACTACACCTTCGACGACAAAGTTCCGGTCAATATCTATGACGGCGACCTGGAAATAGACTTTCGCATCATCAAGGAAAAAATCAAAAACTTATTTGAGTAATTTGCATGGCATTTTTTCTCCGCAATTCCTTGCGACACTCAACTTTCGTGCAGTTTTGACAACGTTCGTGCAGAAGTGTTGAAACCTTTAGATATTTATCGCAGAATTACTGTAAGGGGTCTCTGCCTTTGGACGTAAGTGAGGCAGAGCACGTACTATATATTAGGGAGGAAAATTGTCATGATAGTGAAAATCAGAAACAAAACTTTAGCCATAATGATTGCTATGGCCATGGTATTTACCATGATGCCCATGATGGCACAGCCGACGTATGCGTTTGTTTCCACAGTCGAGCTTGACGGCGGCAGCTATACGCTGACAGCGGACAACAGCCTGGTAAAGGACGGAAACCCGGAGGATGTGCAGAGTATCCATTCCGTCCAGGACGTCGTCTTCAATGGAAACACGGTGATCAATTTGAATGGGTATGAGCTGAGATGCGCTTCGCTCAAATCCGGCTTCAACAATCCCGGTGCCAACGAGCACCCATGGTACACCTACGATCTTACCATCGATGGAGGAGATAAGGGCGGCAGCATCGATATCGGAGATTCAACCGATGAAGACCACATACTGACTGCCAACAATTTGACTAT
The DNA here is from genome assembly GCA_002372505.1 of Firmicutes bacterium UBA3738. GTDB lineage: Bacteria > Bacillota > Clostridia > Peptostreptococcales > Anaerovoracaceae > UBA3738. The sequence goes on along the minus strand of DFGY01000114.1, from coordinate 13,560 downwards.
CCGGAACCTGGATAAAGCCAGCCGGGTCATCTGTTCCGAGGAGGCAGGCTCCAAATACTCGATCTTTGTGCAGAGAGATCTTCTGATCGAGGGGATCAAGGCTGAATTCCGTGTCACAGGTGCTAACGGTATAGGTGCATACAAAGGGAAGTTGACGATTTCAGATGTTTCCGGTGAACTTATTGTCGCCGCGAGATCTAATGGGATCAAAACAGACAGTGCCAACAATAATGACATAGTAATACGCCGGTCAAATGTGTCGGTCGGAACTAAATACTGGATGACGGATTGCATAACGCCGGGAAATAAACGTGGACTCACCATTACAGAAAGTGACGTTTTCTTACTTCAAGGTAGCGAAACCGTTCCCGCTCCGAACACCAGCGGTGGATACAACACGTTGAGCCTTTTCGGAGATCTGGAAATAAAGGACAGCCTCCTTGTAGCGATCAATAATCAGACGGCGCGCCCCGCAGTTATTGTTCATAGTCCGGGCAAGCTCATCGTAAGCGGAGAGTCACTGGTAGCATGCCAGAGTGCTGAAAGTGGCATGGAGGGGGGCGTTTCCACTCTAATGGTAAATGATATCGAGCTAAAAGATGGCAACAGGTTGTTTGAGCCCAAGGACGGATATATCGGCACGGCTGTATATAATAACAAGACTCTTAAAGCCCCCCTCAACAAAGACGGAAGCGGCGCCTATTATGTCGGTATCGGAAACGGCAAGGAGCTGGTAAACACGATTACCTCCCCCTCCAAAGTTTTCACCGAACAGCCTGTCCATATGAGCGGTGTCCTGAAGGATGAGGACGGAGAGCCTGTGCCCAATGCGGAAATCACTATAAACTGCGAAAGTGCAGGTCGTTCTGCCTCTACCAAAACCGATGCCCGGGGAGTATGGAAATATGAGGGAGCTAATTTCAAATTCTCCGAGGTCACCGAAGCGGTATTAACCGTCAGCACCTATTTAGAAGATGGATGGGTACCTCACACGAAGTACCTGCCGTGCGGATCGTCGAATGTAAAAGTTCAGGTGATAGACGCAGGTCCGCGGGAATACATGAATGGGCTGGAACTTCCGGAAGGAGAGAACAGAAAGACGGAGTACAATTGCGGTGAGAAATTCGATCTTGACTCCGCCTATGTGAATGCAGTTATCGTTAAGGAGTATGCAAAAGGAGGAATTTCGTTAGAGCCTCGTGATCTCGACCCAGACAATACCATCATTACACCGGCTGTACTTAAGTATGGAATTGATAAGGTGAACATCATGTACATGTTCGAAGGCAAGATAGCTGAAATAGACTATCCCGTAAAGGTGAGTCATGACTGGGAAGAGGCTACATGTACAGAACCGAAGACCTGCAAGGGGTGTGGCTTGACGGAAGGCGAGCCTCTCGGACACGAATTTGGTGCTTGGACAAAATTGGACGACAACCAGCACCAGAGGATCTGCACACGTAATCCTGCACACACGGAAAAGGAAAACCATAAATGGGACGCGGGCGAAGTGACTAAGGCGGCAACAGAGCAGGCAGAAGGAATCAAGACCTACACCTGCACGGTCTGCAAAGGTACAAAAACCGAGGCCATTCCCAAACTGTGGCAGGGACCGGTGATACCTGAACCTACACCGGATCCCGAAAAGCAGTACGGAACGGACGGGACTCCTGTGGGTTCGGGAGCATCCTTCGAAGCAGCAGAAAAAGCTATCACAAATATATCTTCGGATAAGGATATAAAAGGATCTAAATTTGCCCCACTGAAACTTAAGAGTACTTCTCAGGGCAAAGGAAATATCAAACTTTCTTGGACTAAAAACAAGAAAGCGGTGAAGTACGTTGTTTACGGCAATAGCTGCAACGCAAAGGGAAAGAAGTATAAGCCGGTAAAAATTTCGACCACAAAGGGTGGTAGCTATAACGTTAAGAAAATAGGCAAGGCCAAAGTCAAGAAAGGCACATACTATAAATTTATCGTTGTGGCTCTGGATAAGAAAAACAATGTTGTCTCCACAACCAAGACGATCCACGTAGCCACAAAAGGCAGCAAGGCCGGGAACCACAAGAGCGTGACGGTGAAGGCCAAGGTCAACGCCAAGGGCAAGGCAACGAAGAAGTATACCTCGCTGAGCAAAACGGTGCTCAAGAAAGGCAAAAGCCTCAAACTCAAGGTTTCTCTTAATCCTCAGAGCAAGAAACAAAATGTAAGCAAGCACGTCGGAGTGCGTTACGAAAGCAGCAATACAAAAATTGCCACTGTAAGTAGCAAGGGCGTCATCAAGGCGAAGAAAGCCAAGGGCAGCTGCACCATTTATGTTTACGCACAGAACGGCGTATCAAAGACAATCAAAGTTAAAGTGAATTGAGAATAATCAGAGATGTAAAGAACCCGTTTTCGAAAAGAAAACGGGTTCTAACTTTCATTACTTCACCATCACAGTTATCTTTTTGTTGATGCCATTCTGAGCGTATACGTATATCGCACACTTTCCTTTCTTTATCGCCTTTACAATGCCTTTTTTAGTGACTGTAGCTATTTCCGGATTCGTGGATTCATAGCTCAGTCCTCTGTGCCTGCTAAGTTTAAGCTTCTTTTTCGCTTTCACTTCTGAGGCGACAATTTTAGCCTTCTCGCCCTTCTTTAAAGTTATTTTCTTCGCATTTTTCTTGGTACCTACTTTGACTATTTTCACCGATTTTGCAACACAATACTTTCCGCCCAAAGTAACTCCATGAAGTATCGGACCATTCGCAATCGTAATCTTCTTGTTGTTTATGAGACGGTAAGCTATTACCATGTATTTATAGTAAACTCCCTTCTTGAGTTTTTTATTTGTCCATGTAAGTTTACTATTGCCTTTTAGTGTCGCCAGCTTCTTAAAATTATACTTCTTTCCGTTGACGTTGCATCTGTTCCCATATACAACATAGCCGCTGGCACCTTTAACCTTGACCCATTTGAGTGTCATCGTCTTTTTTGTCTGTTTTTTGATATATGGGCAGATAACGCTGAACTTCGCACCCTTTATGTCCTTGTCGGACTTGAGTGCGGTTATGGTTTTGTCCGTGATTTTTATGGTCGATATATCGATATTGTTCTTCTTCGCGTAATCTATTACAGCCTCTGCCGTCTTATCGTCCAGCTCCATACTTTCAGGTATTTTGTACACATCTTTGCCCTTTGCTTCAGCAGGTTCCACTGTGCAGTTAATGAAGGGACTGCTCACAGACCTGCCGCCGTCATCCGTATCAACTGCGACAACCTTTATTTTGTAAGTTCCTACAGAATCCGGTTTCCACGAGTATGAAGGCTGGTGGCTGTCCGCATACAGTTTCACTTCTTTCCCATTTGGTGTGATGACAATAAAACTATATTCGATTGTACCCTTGCCACCATCAGCTGTGGCAGTTAACGTTACACTATTACCAAACGGTATTATTTTCTGATCCGTACTCACTTTTACACCAGTTAGCGGCTTTGTCACTTTGAAAGTGTATGTGCGGGATACTTCCGGATTGTATTTTGGATAGACCCTTATCTTGTATATCCCTGCCTCACTGAAAGTTATTTCGGATTTCCCTTGATTGACAGTTGTTTTACCGGGTTTATCGGACACAAATTCAAAGTCACCATATCTTTCCGTTGACACAATGTTTTCATTATATTTTATATCGCTATACATATATTTTATCGTTGCACATTCTTCTATATCCAATACAGGTATTCTTGAATAATAATACATTCCCGTGTCATCGGCTCTCTTCCAGTAGTTATAGAAGCTGATTGGTGCCCTGCCACTTTTTTCTTCATGGCACTTATTGCATTTGAAAAATGCTTCGCCATCTATCGTTCTAAGCCACTTATAGTCATGAGTGTAATTCTTTTCTATTACCTCCTTTGCGTTTAAGTTCGAAGCAGAAATTTTATACAGTTTTTCGTCTCCGTTATTCCATGTATACCAAACAACATTGCTACCATCCACTATAGGCGCACAATCCGAGAGTGACCCATCCATGGAGTATATTCCCGAAGTTGTGTTTCCGCTTCCATCAACTGTACAATAGTACACTTTATCGTCTCTTGACCAGAGCACCATATATTTGTTTGAATTTATTTTTACGAGATGAGGTGTTCTTGTCGTCGCTTCCCCTTCAGCATAATTCGTCAGCTGCTTGGTGTTCACAGCCCCACTTGGATTAACAAACGATACAAAGACATTCCTCGTACTTCTTCTTGTATTAGATGTATCCTGAAGAACTGTGTTGCCCGCAATGAGGTATCCACTACCGGTTATCTCAAATCCACCGATAGATGCTCCGGTGCTATTATCCCCTATGCTCCCGGGGAAATTCATCACATTCAAACTATGAACAGAATTACTTTGAAAAGCCCCCGTTGTAATGTCTTTTGGATATTTCATCAACACAATCGCTCTGGGATGAGCATCACCATGATCAACTGATATGATTTTATTGTTTTCAAGCTTTACAAACTGGTTAAAAGAATGACTTACATAGCCATAATTGGGGTTCATTACCCCAGTAAAGGAATCCACAACCTTCATCGTACTGACATTTACCAGCATTGTCACGTTGGCTTGATGATTTAGACCATCGAGCCCTTTGTACATTTCATGACAAGTGCGTATTACCATATAATTGTCTGTCATATCAACACGGCAACTACCGGCATCAAATGGATAGACTGTATTTGCACCGAACATTCCGCAGTCTGATAATTTTCTCCAACTCTTGTCATATTTCGTGATTCTGAAAACTTCCTTGGAATTGTTTTCTTCTTTGTTACTATCGCCTGTCACCAAATAATAGTTGGCGTCGCTTTCATAAAATGCGCCAAAATACGGAAGCTCCTGCTTGACCGTCTTGCGCTCCACAGTGTTGAAATTATTGTCATAATATACGACGCTAACATCCTTTTCTCTCTCCGTTGCCTGAACTCTCATGTATCCTGCATCAACTTTTGTCAGATAGGACCACGATGGACTTGAATATCTTATGTAATTCTGTTTTTCGACATTACTACCACTTAGATACTCACAGTTAATATTCGCTGCATATGTCTTGTCTGCACAACCGATGCAGAAGATAGACAGCGTTACAGTTATCATCGCCACAACAAATAGAACTGTAATCGCGTTATTGCTCTTGCACCCTTTTTTAATTACCGTCTCCTTAATCATACCCCTTCCCTTCCTGTTTCATCTCGCACTAAGGAATTATTGTTGAAATCATTGTAACATCATACTACGCTATTTTCTACACCAACGTGCTTTGAGTTTGGCTACTTGCTTTAACGGGCGAAAGTTGTCTCTATTTTAAAAATCTACATCCGTAAGCGAAAGAGAACTGCACCATTTATGTTTACACACAGAACGGCGTATTCAAAGGGGTCAAAATAACAGTGAAATAGCGACCTAATACGTGATATACTATCCTCAACAATAAAGAGGAGAAGTACAATGAATATAAGTCAGGACAATCTGGATAGAATAATAGAGCTGAGACGTCTTCTACACAGTTGTCCTGATTTGTCTTTAAATGAGTACGGAACAATCAGGATTTTGCAGGAATTCCTGCAGGAAAACACGAGTCTGAAAATAGTTGATATGGACGGGTGGTTTTATGCAGTGGCAGAAGCCGGGGATGCAGAGCCCATTGCCTTCCGCGCGGAGCTTGATGCACTGCCCATGGACGAGTGCATTTCCCTTCCCTATGCTTCCGGGAATGCCGGTGTTTCTCACAAATGTGGACATGACGGCCATATGGCTGCCCTTTGCGGCCTGGCATTAGAACTGGAAAACACTGAAGTGGACCGAACCGTTTACCTTATTTTCCAGCCCGCTGAAGAAACCGAGCAAGGTGCTGTCCTTTGCGCAGACCTGATTCACGAAAAGGGAATCGACGAAATCTATGCATTCCATAATCTCAGCGCATATCCGGAAGGCAGCATCGTGTACAGAAAGAATCTGACCCAGCCTGCCTCAGAAGGTGTGATGATTCGTATGCACGGTAAGCAGTCTCACGCCAGCGCTCCAGAGGAAGGCTCAAGTCCCGCTATGGCAATAGCCGAGCTGGCTCTTTTCGCCTGCGGCCTTGCGGATAATTCACCTGCGGGCATGGCCCTTTGCACAATAGTGGGCATGGAGTGCGGCGATGGTGACTTCGGTATCTCTCCGGGGGAAGGCTCCATCAACGTGACCCTCCGTGCAGAGGAAGAATCCTTCATGAAGGAAATGGAATCAAAGTTCCTTAATAAAGCGGAAGAACTGGCCGCTCAGTACAACCTTCACACAGAGCATGAAATTCACGACTACTTCCCGGAAACCAGAAATAACGACGAGGCTCTGCAAAAGATTATTCGCAAAGCCACGGAAATTGGACTGTCTGTAATAGAAATGGAAGAACTATGGAGAGCTTCGGAAGACTTTGGACACTTCCTTAAGATCTGCCCCGGAGCAATCTTTTACATCGGCAACGGGAATGATTATCCCGCCCTACATACCGGTAACTATGATTTTAATGACAGAATACTTGAAACAGCGATTAATATGTTCCTCGCACTGTGTTGATATCGAATTCGGTAATTCTACTATCGCGACTCTGCCTTTGCTTTCAGATTAGTTACATGTGAGAGTAATTCACTGGTGATGGTATTAATATCCTCATCCATCCACCGCTGTCTTGAATTTGATAACCTTGAAATATACTGTTCATTAGCAAATGTTGTGGACATTCGAAGAACTATATCGTCAACATTTTCTTCTTTCATTCCTTTATCAGACAAAATTAACACTTCTATTATCTTTAGAAGTCGTCCATCATCAACTTTATCTTTTAGATAGTACATATCAAAGATATCTTTATATCTTCGGCTGTTTGGTCCAAAAATCAAAAGTGATCTAAGTTTTTCCACAAACGCTTGCTCTACAGTATTTTTTAACAAACTTACGCCCTCGTCATCGATACATATATCGAAGCAGTACTCCTCTTGCACAATTTCCATGCGTTTATGGACACCAATGTCAATCTTACTTCTGGCAATATTCCCATATTCATCCTGGATGACAAGGTCTATACTTTTGCCGTGGTAATCCTGATGTTTTAATTCCCTTATTGACCCAACTACCGAGATGTTTAAGCTTTCAATGCAGTTCAGTTTCTCTACAAAATCCAAGATTGCATCATCATTCAAAGGATAATGAATAAAGGCTAAGTCGATGTCTCTTGTTGCCCTACGATTATTATGTGTAAGACTTCGCATTACAATGCCGCCTTTAATCGTCACATTACGATTCAACGGACCATCTGCAATGGCCTTAAGAACAATGTCCTGACACACTCTTGCCGCTGCCAATTCTCTAGTTAAACCATTTTCAAAGTATATGTCCATCATTTCCTGAAGATTCATCTACAATACCTCCTCATCCAAAGCTTTTGATATCATTTTGCTTTTAGGAAACAAGACCGCATACTCCTGTATTCGCCACAACTCCAGCTCGTAAATAATCATTCTATAGTTAAGCAGTATTTCTTTATACAAATCATACGGCAATTTATTTTTGTTCCTGAGTAATTCTATGAGCAATCTTTCTTTATCATAAATTCTTATATCTACTCCATCGACGTCCTTCTCAATTATCCCTAAGTTGAATACCTCATCCCGTATATATATCTGTCTGATTCGTACATCGTTCAGTCGTGCTGATTTTGATGGCGTTGCAAGCTCATACTTCTCAGGAATTACATTTGTCAGACCATAGATGTAAAATGCATACTCTCCAGTCAAAACTGCCTTGGGATATTTTTTCATTATTATCGATAATTCGGATTCGTATTTTCTTGTTGAATATATACCATCTTCCTGTTTATATAGTAGGCCATTTTTAATAGCCTGTGAAAGCTGATATGAATTCCCACACTTTTTAATTGCTTCGGCGTAAGATAAAATCATTGTAGTAAACCTCGGTAATATTTTGCTTTTCACCTACCTCTACTACAAATGTACCGCAATATTCATCGGCCGTCAATGTAAATATAGGTATTTTTATAAATTTTACCGATGTTTACACACATCAATGTTTCTGACCCATTCTTTAGCATCTTTTTCCGTATCAAACACATCTATGCCATCGCTTTCGTAATTAACATCATCTATTTTCAACTCATTAGTTACAGCGAACTTAATCATAGTCATCTTCCATACTCAACACTTTATTTTTTTGATAATACTTTTGAGTGTCGCATTATTTAATTATTTTGATTATACGAATATGTTTTATGTTTGTCGTTGAACTGGTAATTCAATTGCGCATTATAACCTATATTAATCGAATTTTTGCAAATCTGAGCATAGATAAATACAATCGCAAGTGTAACATAGATGTATTATGAAAGGAGTAGCGGTTTTATTTCCGCTACCCCTATTTCTCAAACTGTTTTGAACACTACATTACTTGACTGTGATTTTGACCTGTTTTGATACGCCGTTATGTGCGTAGGCGTAGATGTAGCATGTGCCTTTGGTCTTGGCTTTGATTTTCCCGCTCTTGGATACGGTTGCAATCTTTTTGTTTGATGTCATGTAGCGTAGTTTTGCCGCATGGCCCTTTGGCATCAGTTTCTTGTTCTTCTTGATCTTGTTTACCTTGGCCTTAATTTTGAAGGTCTTGCCTTTCTTCAGTGTCACCTTGCTCTTGTTTGCGCTCACACTCTTGGCATTGGTGTATCTCTTGGTTCCATTTCCTGTATAGGCGTGAATGAGCGGGCTGGTTCTGACATAAGATTTCTTGCCCTTCTTCATAACATATGCTTTGACGTAGGCTTTGTATGCCGTGCCTTTTTTAAGCTTTGACTTGGTCCACTTGAAAGTCTTGTTGCCCTTGATGGTCTTTACTTTCTTGGGGATAATATTCTTTTTGTCGTGGTTGCAGCGAGCGAAGAAGATGTCGTAGCCGGCTACGCCTTTAATCTTGCTCCAGCTGATTGTCACGCTTTTCTTCTTTGCCGTCATCTTTGGAAGAAGCTTTCCGCTGACCTTTGGCGCAGAAGGCTTCAGCTTCGGAATAGGCTCTGTCCTCGTGGCTTTGCAAACTGTGCATGTATAAGTCTTGATACCTTCAGCCTTCTCCGTTGCCGCCTTGGTTACCTTGCCGGCATCCCACTTGTGGCCTGTGGCCGGCACTGTTTCCTGTTTTACTAAAACTTCATTACACACTGAACAGTGCTTTCCTTCCGTCAAACCTGTTTCTGTACAGGTGGCAGGTACGGCCTTATCAATTATCTCTTTATGGCCTTTTGCTTTTATTTCTTCGGTCTTGGTGGCTTCACAACCTTCCACTGTGCATGTGAAGGTCTTTACCCCTTTTTCCGCACATGTGGCTGGCTTCGTTACCTTGCCATCATCCCATGTATGCTCTTCCTCATCTTTTTTCCTTTGACAAACTTCACACTCATGCCAATGCTGCGCTTCATCAGATGTCCATTCCTCCCGCCATTTATGTTCTTGCTCATCAATCTTTACCGCACAATACTTACATTCTTTCCAATGCCATTCGCTATTATGCGCATAAGAATCGCTCAAAGAAGAATGTTTGCAAAGACCATTACATACATCGCATCTACCACCATCGGAGTACGTATGCCTCTCCATTGTTTCTTTCCCGCAAGCGGTGCAAATTCCCTTATGATATTCATCGTTTACATATTCATACTCATATTTGTGTTCAGCTTCTGGAACTGTTAGCTGTATCAGTTCCGATGCGAAGTCGGTGTACTTGATGCCATTCAGCTGCTCGTTAAACACACAGAGCGTGTCATCTGCTCCAAGTTTTCCATCCACATTAATCTTGACCGTACCGGAGACATCCGTGTCTTCCGCACATTTTTTTAGGTTGCCGTAGTATTTGACCTTGCCGTCTTTATCTTTGATGATGGCGGAGATGTATTCCCTGGCGCCTTTCACCGCTCCGCTGTAAGTGATATTCAGAGTCTTCCCATCACAGGTTGTAACTGAATCCACAGCAAAACTGTCATGGCCGCTTTTCAAAGTCACCTGCCACTCGCCCGTTGTGTTTGTTCCGACCTCTTTGAGAGAGTCGGCACCTTCGGTGCCCAAGCCTTTGCCGCCTTCCACGGCAGATGTGAGGATCGCAGATGACAGATTGAATTTAAAAGCGGGACGCACGGCAATATCACGGCTCTCTACATCGTAGCCTTCTCCATCGACGCTTCCCACATTATTAACACAGGCAGCATGATCTTGTTGGCTTCCAGGCGAGCGGAGCCACCAGTTGCCGTTACCAGCATTGCTTGTCCATGCTCCATGTTGCATAGCATACTGCGTGTTTAAGGCCTCACGGGTCGATGTGGAGATATAGTCAGTTGTGAAGCCGTAGTTCTCATTTGTAGCTTCTGCAATCGAAAGCAGGAAGATCTGATCTATCGTACTTACGCCACCAGGTGTATCGTGGTCCGGGTTGTTATCATTGACGACCTCTGTCGTCTTGATCGCTGACTGCTCATCCGATGAAAAGGCCGTATTCACAAATTCGCCGTTAAGCCATGTCCGGATGCCGGATGTCTTCCAGGTCACGGAGGTAACAGTGTCGTTATATTTCTTGCAGTCCAGGTTCTGATCAGATAGCAGCAGGAGCTGGCTTATCGAATGGCCATTCTCATCGACTATGTTGTCCAAAACGCGCCATTTGATGGGTTCCTTATTGTGGTCACCGCTTCCGTCGTCGCTCTGCTTATAGTTTCCGAACCAGATGCTGCTTGTCTGGGCGCCTGTGATATTGGGCGCCATATCATTCACCAGACAGATGGCAGCCGGTTCCGAATCATCGGCATAGGCCGTCTGAGCCATCAAAGGCACCATGGTAAATACCATCGCCAGGGATATAACCGCGGCTGTTACCTTACTCCTCAATTCTAAATACATAACAAACCTCCTGAATCGTCTCTTTATTTATTCCTATAATATAACACAGCGAAGTAACCAACATGTATTTTATGCATAAACATTGCCTAAACTGTATGAAATTGTTCTACTTCGTCTTTTTGCCGATGGTTTTGATGTACTCACCGTAGTAGGTCTTGTTTTTATATTTTTTGATAGCTCTGATCTGCACGTAGTATTTTGTCTTCTTCTTCAGCTTTTTGATTGTTTTATTTTTCGCGTTCTTATTCTTAATCGTTATCGTTTTTGCACCTTTCATAGACTTTTTCTTCGAGTATCTGATCTGATAACCGCTACTATTTTTGTCGCTCTTCCACGTTACCTTAAGTGATTTTTTACCCGCCTTGAGTTTGCAAGGCATGGAGTGGATATAGCAAGTCTTGATGCTGGAGTATTTGCTCTGCTTAGCCTTCTCATTTGCAGGCTTAGCCGCAACTCTGAATTGATACAGGTTTTTATTTTTAAGTTTCTTTACCGTGTACTCCGCTTTTCCTGTTCTCTTTTGGGTCCACTTCTTGGCACCTGCCTTGCGGTATGAAACAATGTAGCCGCCGGCATCATTGATTTCGTCCCAGGACAGGTACACCTGCTGTTTGGCACTGCTTTTCTTTGCACCAATAACAGGAGTTTTAAGGGTCGGAACAGGCGTAGGTGTCGGAGTAGGTGTCGGTGTCGGCGTAGGTGCCGGTTCTTCTTTCGATTTTCTTTCAGGTAGCACACCATTTTCCTGCAGATAGGGAACGTTGGCAACAGTTAGATTTGTCAGCCAATCCGAGCCGCCAATCCCTCTCATGTCAAGAGTGTTTATCATAACATTACGCGTCCTGACAGTGGAGCCATTTAATTTTACTTTGCTGACAGAACTGATGACATACAGTTTTTCGTCTTCATTGCCCAGATATATCATTTCATGACCCGGCCATATGAGAACGGCGCCTACCGGCAGTTTCTTTATTATCTCAATTTTTTCCTCTTTGCTCTTGCTTTTAAGGTCATATCTCTTCACCGGTTGAAGAGCCTGCCACGTCGTGTTCCTTGCAATATCAAGGCCAAAGCATTTGTAAACGTCTTTTACGTATCCCGAGCAATCGTTTGCTTCCATCATGCCGCCCCAGCCGTATGCATCTCCGAGATGGTTAAAAGCAACCATGGCTATGTTTTCCGAAGTAAGGGGCAGGTAGCCTTCACTGACCTTTTTGTTCTCACCTATGAGCGCCAGCTGCTTTTCGTATGTTCCGTCGGCCTTTCTCACGGGCATCCATACAACGTGGTTGTTGTGGGCGGATCTGTTGTTTATTAGACTTGTCCAATCTGACTCATCCGCCAGCTTAAGACAAGTGCCCATTGGCAGCAGACGATTGGAAGCGTCTTCATTGAAATAAGATTCCTCTGTGCGGATTTTATCGTCGTAGACCACCAGGGTTTTGTCACTACTGAAATTCCATGCATCTAGCCATTCTGCTTTGTTCTTGCAAATGGCGATATCATCGGCATCGATCCATCCGCTTACACTTGAAGTCCTGGCTTGATAGTAAGTTTTGGTTTTGCCGTTTTCCGTGACCAGCTCTCCCGACTTGGCCATAAGGACTACCGGCTCGTTTACCCTGACCATTGTGAGAAATCTGAAATCGTAATCCGGATCACCAGGGTCGTCGTGAAGCGGCTTATTCGACGGAAAAATCGTAATACAGGTTCTCTTGGTACAGATAGCATACTGCACAGGCATGACAGTCGTTGCATTACTATCCACGCAGTTATCTATCATGTCTTTGTAGTATCCATTTAAGGCCTGGTCAAGAGAACCGATGTAGTTACCTGCATCGTCATATCGGCACCAGTAGTTGTTATATGAGTCCGTTGCATCTGCCTTTGCTCCTTTGGCGAGATTGGCTGCCGCCGTAACTCCGTTAAAGGTCTCTTGCGACCACTTTGACAAATCCGTCAGGTTGGTGCCACTTGCGTTATAGAGCAATTGCTGGATGGCACTTAGGCTACTATCATCAGCCAGCACTTTGCCGGGCTCTTTCATTTTGTCCGACCAGTATGATGCCTTACTCATTTCCTTTGTGACATCCGGCATGTAGCCTACCGCAGCCTTCGCCGTCTGCAGTGTGAATAAGGGCATCATGGCCAAGGCTGTAAAGAGTGCAAGAGCTATAGTTAGTATTCTCGATTTAATACAGATCATTTTTCTTCCTTCCTTTCACACTTTATATTCTATCACAACCTGTATATTATATATAACCTTCACTTTGCAAATTTTTCAAACGTCATGTCGAAACTTTAATATTTTTTACCGCAGAAATATACTTCACTTGGTATGTTGTAGCTGAAGCCTTCCTGCTCTGCCCGTCTTTCGGTTTTAGCACCATAATTTTTTAGGAGTTTATTTTTTTCTTACCCCACTTCAGCCAGCATAATTACTGGCTTTTTTGTTGTAAAAAAAATTTGACAAACATGTTTGAAAACGCTTGACTAAATGGTGTTATAGTGTTATAATAGGAGGAGGTTACATTTATGGCATATTTCTTAAAAAAATCAAACATCAAAAAGGGAACGTATTTACAGATCTATGAGAGT
>DFGY01000047.1 GCA_002372505.1 Firmicutes bacterium UBA3738 | reverse complement strand
TCCTCCTGCTGTTGTTACGTGTACAGTCTTGGATACGGCAATAACCTTTCCGCTCTTGTCAACAGCTGTCATCATGAACTTGTGGTACTTACCCTTCTTAATCTTGGACTTCATGATCTTCTTTGGTATGTACTTAAAGGTCTTGGCGTTAAATGTCTTAACCTTCTTGTAGCGATACTTCTTGCCACACTGGTTGCCGTAGAGGATGTACTTAGTAGCTCCAGTGGTCTTTGTCCATCTCAGGAGCACTGCCTTCTTACCCTTGCTCCAGCCTCTGAGCTTTAGCTTACCGAAGGTCGCGCCCTTTATGTCGCCGTCATTCTTAAGCTTCTTAAGAGCATTATCCAGCACCTTGATGTTTGAACCTATGGGGCTTGTTTTCAACAAATTATCTATCGGGTCTGTACTTCCACCTTTCTTTTGGGTGAACTGTGCGGTGAATGTTACATTCCCTCTGACTACATAGTCTGCAACTCCAGCTGCAGAGAAGCTTCCGCCTTCTGAGCACTTCCATTCTAACAGCTCATACCCACTGTTTGGTGTTGCTGCAGGGTTAACGCCGACTTTGCTACCAGCCTTAACCTTTACAGCTGCCTGTGTGGTCTTTCCGTTGTCTCCAGCTTTAAACGTAACTGTGTATTCGTTCGTAGGAACTGGTTCCGGATCTTCTTTACTGTCTTCAGTAAACTGGGCTGTGAAGGTTACGCTACTCTTTCCTATGGGCACTTCATATTTCTCGATTTCTTCCGAATCAAATAGCCCTCCTTCACTGCATTTCCATCCAGTGAATACGTAGCCTGGATTTGCTTTGGCTTGAGGCTTAATACCTACCTTACTTCCCTCTTTTATCGTGAGTGATTCCTGTTCTGTGGTTCCTCCTTCATTTGCTACGAAGTTAACCTGTACATCCTTTGGGAGCTCGCGATATTTCGCGTAAAATGTCAAATCGCGATCTACTATCGTATTTGTCAATTCATCATCTGACAAAACATTTTCTGTCGGATCCAAATACCAGCCAATGAATTCGTGTCCATCAGTCGAATCCACTTTAGGGATAGTAATAGCCTCTCCTAGTTTTTGGTTGTCGAAATCCACTATGTAACTATCCGCTGCTTTTCCGTTTATTGTTCCCTGTGCCGGGTTCGTCTTAAACATAACCTTATGTGTCGGATAATCCCATTCCGCCACAAAGGTTGTATCTTCGTATATTTTATACTTTATTGCTTCGAGCGCCGAATATATTTTTCCTGATGAATCATTTTTTATCCGCCATCCCTTAAATTTGTAGCCGGCTTCCTTTTCCGAAGCACTTAGCGTTGGTTCCTCCAGCGTAAATGTACCGTTGTAATATAATTCGGCGTGGTCGCCTCTGTAGATGCCATTGTGCTGGTTATATACTTGTTCATCACGTACGACACTTCTATTCCATCCTTCAAAATACTGTTTTGTTTGTTCGCCATTTGAAAAAGTCCCGACACTTGTTTCAGCAGCCAGCCCATACGCCTTATATTCAAAAACTGCAAATAGTTCACGGTTTCCCTTTTCTTTTGAAATGTTGATATTTGTCTCCTTTGAGGATACGATTTGATCTTGAGAATATATTGCAGGGCCATTTTTTAAACCCTTCAGGAAAACAAGCAAAGCTTCATGTTCCGAATTTGTAAAACTCAGTTTTAATTTATAATCCCCTTCCGATAAATTTTCGAAGGTGAATGTATTCGATCCGGCTTGCGTTGCAACAGCTTCGTCGTTACTATTCACAAGAGTTGCAGACAATCCTTTATAATCGTACATCTGCACCCAGCTCGCCATCGAATAATAGTCATATTGCGCACTATCTCTTCCGTAATTCGGATTCCAAATTCCTACCCTAACAGTAATCTTTCCTTGCGTCCAGGATGCGTCATCCGCCCTTGTATGTTGTGGAATCATCCCAAACACCAAGATAATCACCAACAATAATGGTAATATTCTTTTCCTTATTTTCATTATAACCTCCCTTTTCTTCTATATATCAGACACTCAAACCCCACACAATGTCAGCCAAAAATACCTGACGCTTTTAGTATAGCATGTTTATTGAAAAAATGAAATCATTATGCCACGTTAGCGTTTCACAGGTTCAGGACTGTTGAGAGTATGTGCATGACTGCGGGGAGGGTGGCCATGGACAGCAGGGTGGATAGGAAGAATACTTTTCCTGCCTGATCCGTGTCCAGATCCAGTTGCTGCCCCAGCATTATGGGAATGGCGGCAGCGGGGAAGGCTGTGCCCAGCACCAGAATCGCTTTGGATATATCGCTGATGGGCAGCCAGTAGGTGAGAAGGAAGAATGCTGCCGGCAGTATTATCAGCTTTACAAAGGATGCTTCCCAAAGCAGCGGCGTTTTTAACGTAGCCACAAAGTCCGTATCGGCTATCATTGCGCCGATATATATCATTACCAGAGGAGATGCCATATCTCCAATCATGGACAAATAGTTGCCGACTATATTATCAAGGCTGATGCCTAGGGCAAAGATTAGAAGACCGAGAACCACTGCAATAATGTTCGGGTTAATGAGCAGCTTTACTACAAGACCCATTACCCGTCCGGCCGTCATAGGCGGCTGATAGGCATCCTTCTTGGATTTCCTTAAATAGCTAATTGCGTAAGTATAAACGTAAAGGTTAAATGCAATTGCTCCATGAGCAATCATGAGAAGCAGTCCATTAGTCCCCAGAAATACCAAGGCTACAGGGTATCCGATAAATCCGTTGTTGGGAATGGTGGTACATAGCATTGCCGGTGCGCTCATTTTGTCTGTGAGTCCACGAATTTTAAAATAGCCCCGGACAATCACGGTAAAAATCACAAAGCTTACAGTGGCCAGCACCATTACTACCACAAAATCTCTTAGAAGGGATGGCGTCATAGTCATTGTCCCTAGCTTGTAAGTTATGAGGCAGGGGAACGCAAAGTAAACGATCATTTTGTTTATACCCAAAGTGACCGTGTCATTGAGAAATCCGATTTTAGCCAGAACCATGCCCGTGAATATGAGGGCAAATAGCAACGCCAACTGTGTATACATTTCTTTTCCTCTATCCGAATCACAAGTTATCCGAAGTACAGGTTTGTGGAAATGTATTCCGGGTCGCAGGTTACGTCAATACCTGCAGCCTTAAGTGCGTTCTCGTCCTTGTCGCTTAGGATAGCTGTGCAGTGAGCTTTGCATCCGCGAAGTGCGGTGAGTTTGGACACTGCCATTTCAGCTGAGGGATTTGTTGCACCTGAAATAGTCAGAGCTGTCAGCACCTCTTCAACATTAAGAGTATTTCTCTCCCTTAGAAGGATATCCGACTTAAGGTTCTGTATATCTCCAAGAACGTGAGGGGATATGAGATGTATTTCATCTGCCAGACCGCAGATGCGCTTTACTCCGTTCAGGATTGCCGCCGCTGCGGACACCATGAGATCCGAGCTTCTTCCCGTCACAACGCTGCCATCCGGGAGCTGCAAAGCCATTACGGCAATGTTTTCATCCAGATCGTCTTCGTATTCCTTGACGTAATCTCTGGCCGCCTTGACAACAGCTCTGTCTTCAATGGTGAGATTCAGCTCGTCCATAAGGAGCTTGCACCTGCTGACGCACTCTTCGGAAGTCTTGCCCTTCTTGTAATCGCATCTTGCAATCAGGTAACGGCGGATTACTTCCTGGCTGGCCGCCTCACGGCACACATCATCATCGCTGATGCAAAAGCCTGCCCGGTTGACGCCCATGTCCGTGGGGGACTTGTATTCCGATTCGGCTCCGGTGATGCGCTCGATAATACGGCGAAGCACCGGGAATATTTCAAGATCCCGGTTGTAGTTAACCGCCGTCTCACCATAGGCATCCAGGTGGAAGGAGTCTATCATGTTTACGTCCTTCAGATCTGCAGTGGCCGCCTCGTAGGCAATGTTCACCGGATGCTTGAGGGGCAGATTCCAGATGGGGAATGTCTCAAACTTGGCGTACCTGGCTGTAACGCCTCTCTGCTTTTCGTGATAAAGCTGGGAAAGGCAGGTGGCCAGTTTCCCTGAGCCGCCGCCGGGAGCGTTTACAACTACGATGGGCTTGCTCACTTCTATATATGGATTGGCGCCGTAACCCTCTTCACTGACTATTGTGTCCACGTCTGTGGGATAGCCCTTTGTGAAGCTGTGCTTGTAGGTTTTGATTCCCCGGCGCTCCAGTCTGTTTATGAACATATTCACAGGGGGAATGTCTTCGTATCTGGTGACCACCACGCTGTTAATGGACAGACCGTACTGTCTGAACATGTCGATTATGCGCATTACCTCCAGGTCGTATGTAATGCCGAAGTCGGCGCGCACTTTGCTGGTGGCAATGTCACCGGAATAAATGCAGATAATAATTTCCGCCTTGTCTCTGATCCTGTGAAGAAGCTTTATCTTCGCATTTTCATCAAAGCCCGGCAGCACCCTCATGGCGTGTTTATCCTGAACCAGCTTGCCTCCAAACTCAAGATAAAGGCGCTCGCTGTCGCCTTCGTTTATCCTCTCGAGGATGTACTTCGACTGTTCTTCAAGATACTTTTCTGCATCAAAACCAATCTTATTCACTTATTCCCTCCTGCTCTTGTTTCTTTTTAGAAAAAGCTCGTCAGCATCAATACCGAAGTTACAACCATGGCAATAGCCACGATCCATGCAACAACGCGCACCCATTTCTTATTTACATTCATTCCTTCTTCTCCTTTTACCTTCTTATATTATTGAAGCTCGTTACCCTTTACTTCTATATTCAATCTGCTGCGACCTTCAACCAGGCCTTTGAGACTGATGTTGTAATCGATGTTTACTATTCCGCCTCTCTTTGCGTCCACAGTGTTTATGAGTTCGTTTGTGAGAACCTCCATTTCCACTGTGCCGTAAGGGGTATCGTAAAAGCCATTGTATCTCTTGCCTTTTTCGAATCTTATTTCCGTGTCGATGCCTACGGCGCTGCCCTGTCTGGTCATGCTGACAACATCTCCGGTCAGAGTCAGCCGGGTCTTGCAGCCTTCCATTCCCGAAAATTCGCTTTCGTCATAGGTCAGGTATATATCGTCTCCATGCTCGTAAAGCTTGCCTTCGGTTATGAGCTCAAGCTGATTTTCTTCAACATTGTCGTATATGTGAGTGCCAACAATTTTCAGTGTTACATCCTTCATATGCTCTCTCCCTTTTGCATGAAGCTATATATGGTTTCAAGTTCTTCCTTGTCAAATTCATACTTGGATCTGCAGAAGTTGCAGGACAGTTCAGCCTTTCCGTCTTCGTCGATTATTTCTCTTAAGTCCTGCGGATTGATTGTGGCCAGGGCGCCTTTCATGCGATCCCTGCTACAATCACAATGCCATCTTACATCCTTGGTGTCCAGCTTTTCAAGAGAATATTCTTCAGGCAGGGAATTAAAAATGCTGCCTAGCATATCCTCCAGTACGCCTTCCTCGCTCTTTCCGGCTGAGCGGAGCTGAGCCTCCTCCGCCACTGTTGTAATGGGCGGCATGTCTCCCAGGATTTTCTCCAGGGCGTCTACTGCACCCTCGTCAAAACCGGGAAGCATCTGGACGAACATTCCCGCACTTACGAGAATATTCATGTCCTCGCCTACCTTTACTCCCAGGGCCACTGATGTATTCTGCTGCTCCGAAATGAAGTAATAGGCTGCCAGGTCTTCAGCGATTTCTCCGCTGACCAGGGCGATGGTCCCGGAATAGGGCTCCCCCAGTCCCATGTCGCGGATGACTGTCAGCTCGCCGATTCCCAGGCTGCCGCCTACGTCCAGCTTTCCATTGTTAAGGGGCAGGTCCACGTTGGGATTTGCAATGTATCCCTTTACGTTTCCGTTTCCGTCGGCGCAGGCCATAATCTGCCTTGCCGGACCGTCTCCTTTAAACTGGACCGTAAGTCTGTTGTCCGGCTCTCCAAGCATGCTGCTCATAAGAGCCGTCCCCGTAAGTACCCGGCCCAGGCCGGCTGATGCTACAGGTGTTGTCTCATGTATGCGGGCTGCCTCCCTGCACATGTCCGTAGTAATGGAAAGGTGTACGCGGAAGCTGCCGCTTTTGTCTATTGCTACTAGTACTTTGCTCATTTATTTCATTAACTCTCTCATTCGTTCTTCGTTTTCTTTTATAATAGCCTGAGCCTTTGCCTCGTCTTCGCCTCTTGCGAAGAGATATATTTTTATCTTCGGCTCAGTGCCTGATGGTCTTACGATTACCTTGGACTCGTCCTCGAAGACGTATTCCATAATGTTTTCCTTGGGGAGCTCGTCCTGCTCCAGGTAATCCAGGCGGCTTATCATCTTCTTGCCCAGGAAGTCTTCGCTCTCTCTGAAGAATGCCATAATCTCCTGCATCTTCTTTGCGCCGGCGCTGCCTTCGAAGGTAAAGCTGATTACGTTCTCAAGGTATGTGCCGTATTTTCCGTAAAGCTCTTCCATTACCTGCTCAATGTCCATGCCGCGGCTCTTGTGGTAGGCTGCCATCTGAGCTACCAGCATGGCCGTGCTGACGCCGTCCTTGTCTCTTACATAGTCTCCTGCCAGATAGCCGTTTCCTTCTTCGAAGCCGAAGACGTAACGCTCTCCCAGCTGGTCTATTTTCTCACCGATGTATTTAAATCCGATGAGTGTCTGCTGCACCTCCACACCGTAGTCTGCCGCAATGCGGTCTACCAGCGGTGTGCTGACGATGGTCCTGATCATGACAGGGTCCTTGGGCAGTTCCTTGTTTCTGCATATATAGTCGAAGAGAAGCACTCCGATGTGATTGCCCTTAGGATATGTATATCCTTTGGAGGTTTTCTGTGCAATGCCTACTCTGTCGCAGTCCGGGTCTGTGGCTATGATAATGTCTGCGTCCTTTTCTTCGTTTAATTTAATGGCCAGGTCGTAGACATCGTGCTCCTCCGGATTTGGCGACGGACATGTGGGGAAGTTGCCATCGGGCTCTTCCTGCTCAGGCACAACGTAGGTATTGCCCACGCCGGCCTTGTCCAGAATCCAGGTTACAGGCATAAGGCCTGCGCCGTTAAGGGGCGTGAATACTACTTTGAAATCCTTAAGATCTACGCTGGGAAGAGAATAGCTGTAGGCCTTCTCAAGGTAGGCCTTCTCCACTTCCTCGGAAATGAATTCGGCTCCATTTTCAAGAGCCTCTTCAAAGCTCATGCTCTTTACGTCATCGAATATGTCCACCTTCTCGATTTCCGCCAGTATGTCCTTTGGATCTGAACCGAGTATCTGACAGCCATTCTTGTTATACACCTTGTAGCCGTTATATTTCTTCGGATTGTGACTGGCCGTTATCATTATTCCCATGTCGCATCCAAGATGTCTGATTGCAAAGGAGCATCCGGATACAGGCATGAGCTGTTTGTATATGTAGGCTTTGATTCCGTTGGCCGTGAGAACGGCTGCCGTGGTTTCCGCAAAGAGCCTGGAATTGTTCCTGCTGTCGTAGCTTATTGCCACGGAAGGATTTTCAAAACGTGAATTCATGTAGTTTGCCAGACCCTGGGTAACCCTTCTGATTACATAAATATTCATACGGTTCGTTCCTGCGGCCATTACACCTCTAAGGCCAGCGGTACCGAACTCCAGATCTCTGTAGAAAGCTTCGTAAATGGCGTCGTCATCGCCTTTCATGGCCTCCAGTTCAGCCTTTATATCAACATCAAGATTAGGCTGAGCCAGCCATTTTTCGTATTGTTTTTTTGCTTCCATCTTATTTTTCTCCTTGCTTTAAGGTAAATTTCAATAATGTATTTTACCATAAGTGCAAATAAAGTAAAAGGAGGAAGAGGAATGTACGATAGAAAAGATTATTACTACGATCCGGTCGGCCACTATTACACATATGGCGGCACCACCTCCACTGTGGATAGCGAGCAGGACTGGTACGAACCTTCAGGAAATCAGCACGAAAACAAGAAGGGAAACAAGAAGGAAAAAAAGAAGTTAGAACTCACATGGATGAAATTCCTGGCTCTCGCCCTGTCCATGGTACTCATCAGCGCTCTCGTCGGCTTCGGCGCAGCCAAACTTGCCGGCGGCGGCACGGTAACCATTAAGCAGGAAGAGCAGGCAGTCTCCGGCACCGGCTTCAACCTTCAGGAAGCTACCGGCAGCAAGCTCAGCGTCCAGCAGATTGCAAAGAAGGTATCCGACTCTGTTGTGTCTATTAAGACGGAAAGTGTGGCACAGAGTTCATGGATTCGCGAATATGTAACTGAAGGCGCAGGCAGCGGAGTGATCATCAAGGAAAACGGCTACATCATCACAAACAACCACGTAGTTGAAGGCGCCCGCAAGATTACGGTAAATCTGGACGAAGACAAGGACTACGAGGCAACCCTTGTGGGGACAGATGAGAAAAACGACATCGCCGTGCTTAAAATCGATGCCAAGGGTCTGACTGCAGCCAACATCGGCAAGAGCAGCAACCTTTCCGCCGGAGATATGGCAGTTGTTGCCGGCAATCCGTTAGGAGAGCTTGGAGACAGTATCTCAGCAGGAATCATCAGCTCCACTTCCAGAAAGGTTACTTTGGAAAACCAGGAAATGAACCTTATTCAGACTGATGCTTCAGTTAACCCGGGCAACTCAGGCGGCGGCCTCTTTAACGGCAGCGGCCAGCTCATCGGCGTAGTAGTAGCCAAGTCGTCAGGCACCGGCGTTGAAGGAATCGGCTTTGCAATTCCTATTGACACAGCAATTAAATCCGCAACGGACATAATGAACGGCAAGATTGACGACAGCAAAAACCAGGATACACAAAACAGCCAGGACCAGTACAATTGGAGCGAAGGCGAAGACCCCTTCTCAGGCGGAGACTCCTGGGATGAATGGGGCGGCGGCAGCGACTACGGCGACCTGTTCAATTACTTCTTCGGACAATAAAATAAAGTGTGATTAAGATAAAAGATGACAGGGGGACGGTTCTCCTGTCATCTTTTGTTACTTTTTGTCAAAAGGTGACGGGAGAACCGTCCCCTTGTCATCTAGTTGCCTAAGCCTTCTTCGATGACGATTTCTTTAAGGCTCTTGATATGGGCGAGGGTCGCATCATGAGCCTCTTTTTCATCGCCGGCCATAACGGCGTCTACGATGCGCTTGTGCTCAATGGGATTTGTCTCTGCCCTCTTGTGATTGTCGTAGTAGAGATATCTGAATCTCAGGAGCAGCTCCTGGAGATCCTCAATGAGGCTGATAAGAGTCCTGTTGCCGCTTCCGTCAACGAGAATCTTGTGGAACTCAGTATCGTATTTTATAATCAACTGGAACTTGCCGTCACTTACAGCCTTCTCGTAGCGCTGTGCGGCATGCTTCAGCTTTTCCTTCTGGGTGGGCTTCATTCTATTGGCTGCATAAGCGGCAGCCAGAGCCTCCAGAGCCTCTCTTACTTCCAGAATTTCTATGAGATCTTCTGCGGAAATCTTTGCAGCATATGTCCCTTTTCGAGGCTCGATTACAACCAGGCCTTCCTTTTCAAGCTTCTTGATGGCTTCTCTTACGGGCGTACGGGACACGCCAAGATCCTCGGCGGTCTCTACTTCCATGAGTCTTTGTCCCGGCGCAATCTCACCTCTGAGAATGCGCATTTTTATTTCGTCGTAAACGAGTACTCTAAGTGGTTTGTGGTCTTTGTTGTCTAGGTTTAACATTTTTTCTCCTTCGTAGCTGCTTTGCCTTACATCATTGTGCGCGTTAGGAATACCTGATTCTTATCCTCTCTTAATTTCCGCGCAAGCTCCGTGGCAACTTCCCTGTTTTCAAGGAGTGTGAAAACCGTAGGTCCGCTGCCTGTCATTAATACTATTTCTTCTTGTCCTACAATCCGAACAATCTTGTTTTTTATTGCTTTTACACTATCATACCTATTTATCGTGTAATTTTCAAGTACATTTACCATGCACTCTTTTATTGCGCTGCGGTTTTCGGCAGTTAAAATGCCGCCGGCATCTTCAATTTCCTTCATTAATTTCACGTTATCCGGATGCTCCGTCACCACGCATTCGTCTATTCCTTTGTAGACTTCTTTGGTTGAAACGGATATGGGCGGCTTTACCAGCACCACGTTGGCGGACAGAGCCTTCTTCGGCTCCAGTTCCACGCCTCTTCCTTTTGCCAGGGCGCAGGTAGTTGCCAGAGGATCTTCTTTTAAACCGAATACTCCGTTGCAGGCTGCCAGGGCCATCATGGAAAAGGGCACGTCGGAGCCAAGCTCGGCTCCCAGGTCCATGAGTTCCTTCATGGAAAGGTTTAATCCCCAAAGATGAGCCAGGGCCATTACCACTGCTGCACCGTTGCCGCTGCCTCCGGCAAGGCCTGCCGCCACGGGAATTCTCTTGTGTATGTTTATGCTGACCCTTCCGCTGCGGGGGAATCTTTCCTTCATGAGAAGAGCGGCCTTGTAGGCAATGTTTCTATCATCGTCGGGAACGTAGGGAAGATCGTTCTTAAGATTAATCTTGTACTCGCCTGCCTCGTCCGACGGGGTCCATCTCACCTTTACGTCGTCGTGAAGCTTTATTGCCTGCATGAGCATTTCCACCTCATGGAATCCATCTTCCGTAATTCCCAGCACGTCCAGGGAAAGGTTTATTTTCGCATATGCCTTTATTCTTAGTTCTTTTGATCTGCTTTTGTTCTTTACGCTCATATCCTGCTCTCTCGCTTATTTACGCGGTTTCTTCTCAATAACCTTATGCAAAAAGTTCCTACATTCCATTTTGAATCTATTTTGGAAATGTAGGAACAGAATTTGCTATTTTTTCTTTTTGTTTTTGTGCTGTCTCTGCTTGCTGCCTGAGGGGCCTTTCTTTGCCTGAGGCTTATTTGCAGGTTTGTCCGCCTTGGCCGGCTTGGGCTCTTTGTAGGTGAGGCCTACTTCGGAAATTGCTCTCTTCTTTGAAACGCGAATGTTGTTGCTTGCGATTTCCTTTTTGTTTTCCTGCTTCTGGCGCTCCCGCTTAGCCTTTTGCTTTGCCTTTTTCTTTTCCTCGGCTGCAACGATTTCCTCTACGGACTTGCCGGTACGCTTAGCCTCTTTGTAGGGATTGACCGTCTTTTCCTTATGCTTCTGCGTGGAATCCTTTTCGTTCTGCTTCTTCATTTCGCGGCTGGTGAAGAATACCATTGCCACTACCATGACGCCCATCATTCCCATACTTACCCACATACTTGTGGAAGGGTTCAGGGTTCTGAATGATGCTGTGAACTCCTGTCCGAGAGCCTGACCGCTGTCGGCTTTGAATCCCGGCTTTATTGTAAGGGTGTACTTTGTCTTGCCCTTGATTTTCGTCTTTCTGCTGTTTGTGTCGGCAAGTACCATCATTACGTTCTTTTCCTTCGGATTTACAACTACGATGGTGGGAACTTTCTTGCCTTTGTTGTCTGTAATGGTGCAGAGCTTGGCGTTCATCTTTTTGTTCTTGTACACATTCTGGTTGAAGTATACTTTATAGCCCATGTTCTCCATGGCCATGTCCTTGGCGCCGTCCTCCGGAGACACCTGCTCTATTTTCAGTTCGCTGGCTGCGAAGGCAACGGACATACTCATAGTAAGGGCGAATGCCAGCAGGCATATTAGCGCACCTATTCTTTTAACGTTTTTCTTTTGTATCATGTTAATCGATTCCTTCTATTATATTATTCGCCTTTTTCTCTTTTGCGGCGTTTCTGCGCTCTGCGAAAAAGTCCTTGAGCACACGGCTGCACTCTTCTTCCATGAGCCCCCGGGTGACATTTACCCTGTGATTCAGATCTTCGTTTTCCACGATATTCATAACCGAACCACATGCTCCCGCCTTAGGGTCCATGGCTCCAATGTGCAGACTTTCAATGCGGGCCCAGACAATTGCTCCTGCGCACATGGCGCAAGGCTCCAGGGTCACGTACATATTGCATCCCGTGAGTCTGGCCCACCCCACATGAGCCGCCGCCTGCCTGATTGCAATCATTTCGGCGTGGGCTGTAGGGTCGCTATCCTGCTCCGTCCGGTTATGGCCGCGGCCAATAATCCGGCCTTCTTTTTCTATTACGGCGCCTACCGGGACCTCCCCCTCAGATGCCGCAATTTGCGCCTCTTTCAGCGCCTCTTCCATGTACTTTTTCATGCGCCTAACAATACTACCACACTTTCCAAAGCGTTTCAAGATAGCGTTTCACGGGTTAGTGTTGATTGACTTTTTTTAACAAATTGATATTATTAATTTAATAGGAAGGGCGGTAGGGCAAGCGACGGTAAGACGTATACGGATTATGCCTATATTTCGGTATATACAGCGCTTCAAACTGTAAATGGAAAAACAGTAAAGGTGACTGCGGCATCAAGATCGGCACGGTGTGAAGTCTTTGTTTTTGGAGTTATCAGTGATGCCGAAAAAGAATTAAGAAGAATGAATGCCATTAGACTTGATAAAGAAATGAAAGGTCTTGGTTGTGTTTTGTTATCTTGGGAAGCTCAGGATAGTGCAAACGGATATAAAATATACAGAGCAACAGTAAAAAACGGAAAATATAGTGCTATATACAATTGTCCTGCTACGGATGACGCTGCGATTGAATTTTTAGATAGCAAATTAAAAAATGGTAAAAACTACTATTGTAAAATCCGGCCATACCAGAGGGAACATGGAAAAATGATTTATGGTAAGTTTAGCAATGTAATTGCTGACAACATCGGAAAGCCCAGGGTAGCTCTTGAGGAAAATGTCATGGGTATGTTGGAAATATCATGGGATGATTACTATAATGCAGACGGATACATAATATATAGGAAGATTAATAAGGGCAAATGGAAATTGATAAAGAAACGCAAAGATGGAGAATATATTTGCTACATTGACAAGAATGTAAAAAGAAAGCAACAGTACAGTTACAAACTTCGCGCGTATAAAGGAAAGACAATTGGGCCATACAGTAATGTCCTTAAGGTGAAAGCTAAATAATGAAGAAAACTATACCATAGGTAGAAAAAGGAGGTAAGAAATGATTTCTTCAATGAAACAACAGTCACTTGTAAAAATATGTCTAGTATTTATCGTAATATTGCTTATCGCCTTGTTGTGTAGTTCAGCTAATGTGGCGCATGCAAAAACTGTGAAACTGAAAGTAACGTCAGTGACATACAAAAATGGAAAGGTTACAATTAAAGGGACATGTCCAAAGAAGACGACCTTACAATTATCGTATTCAAAGCATAAAATAAAAAAGAAATTCAAAGGAAAAAGATTTGTAATAAAAACCAAAAGAATCAATAAGCCTTTCGATTTAAAAATCAGAACGATAAGGAAAGGAAAGCCATTTGGAAAGGTAATTAAGATCAAAAAATCGAGGTATGTGTCAAAAAGACCGGTGTTCGCATGGATCGAAAAGTTTAACAACAGGGATGATAGAGTACTGTTACAATTTGAGGTTAAAGGAAAAAAGGGCGCTTCTGTGATTGTTAAACAAGGCCCCAAAAAACTTAAACAAAAGAAGATAAAATCAAAAAGTTGTTTTGTTTCGTTAACCATTTTGTCGGGATCAGAGAAGATAAGTGTATATGCCAAGCAACCGGGTAAAATGTTAAGCGCCAGAAGAGAGATCACAATACCAAATTACCTGCGGAATGAGGCAATATTTTCTAATGCTATGATAAATACAAATATGTTGGAGAAAATGAAGGCCAACAAAACCGCCATCTTCGATGTCGCGCAGTATTCAAAGAAACGAGCGTCAAAAACCGAACAATATATTTATTGCGAAGATGATAAACTTGTTGCTTTGTGGGACGAGGCGTTCGGCAATACAAGAAATTCAATCGACGCTTTGTGTAAAAGCGGATTTGAGATCAGCATACTTAAAGATAGAGTAATCTATTTATTGAGGGATAGCACAACGAAGTATGAATTGATATATGACTGGGAATATGATTTTTCTTACTCGCAGGCTGCCGAATTAAAAATGGAGAAAATTGTGCCATACTGGTTTTATAAGGAACAGTGAGGTGGAAGCAATTGCCTTGATTTGATAGGTTATTTTGTTAAAAAAAAAAAAATGGAGAAATGCAGATATGTTTAAGAGGGGAATTTTTAAAGTATTACTTGCAATGATTTTAGTTGCGATAACATGCTCAACAAGTACGATAGCTAAGGGGAGTGGCAAGGATAGATTTTTAATACTTGATCCCAGCGGTATTATGCTTAAAAATGCTGAAAACGAATTTATTAAATTCAAAGATCCTTTTTATGAGAATGATGATTATGAAGGAAGCATGCGTGTATATGCATTGAATGATTATGATGATGGCTATGCCGAAGAAACGGGACAAACCGAGTTGATTGTTGATAAAAGTAAGTCCTTCACATTTAGCAGGTCAGATGGCAATGTAATGAATAAAATATTTGTAGAGCAATTTGTTGATGGAAAACACACTAGATATATAAATGCAGAGCAAGCTATGAGCGTGAAGTTTGATGATAACAGGTTGTTTATAGAGGCTGAACCAGGAACCACTCTTGATTATTCATTCGGTGGATACATAACAGCACTGCAAAGAGAGATATGGATTACAGGAATAAGCAAAAATGATGTTTCTGTCGTTTCCACTGGGCAGTGGATTGATTTACGCGGTGCGTTAGGGAAAATTGAAGTAGAATTGTTGAAAAAGAATAAAAATGAAGTAGTAAATAAGGGGATATACTATATCTATAATAATGAAGTCAAAGTTAAAATAAATGGGAACAGGATAGATATAACACCAAGTATTCGGATTCCGTCAAAGCGAGCGTTTTCTGTGACAAATTTATATCTTCGTCCTGCTAACAATGGAAAGAATATGTTTCTTACCTGGAATAAGGTAAAAGGGGCAAAGAGCTATATCGTATATAAGTACAGCCCCGTAAAGAATGAGTATGTCAAAGTAGCCATAAGGAATAATTACAATGCAAACTATTACAATATTCCGAATGCTCAAAATAATATAGGGTACAAATACAAGATTGTAGCAAAGACCAAAGCTAAGGGAAAAGGGGAAAAAGCTTGCAAAGAAAGCTATCCGGTATGGGCAGTGTCTGCCGGAAATACAAAAGGAAATGTGACATCCATTACAACAAACAGGAAAAAAGTAACCGGGAAGGCAGGAAAGAACATAAGGCTAAAAGCTAAAGTAAACGCAAAAGGCAAACGGGTTTTGTCAAAGACCATTCGCTGGTATTCATCGAACAAAAAGATTGTAGCTGTTAATAAAAAAACAGGTAAGGTTGAATTCAAAAAGAAGGGCAAATGCTATATCTGGGCA
>DFGY01000126.1 GCA_002372505.1 Firmicutes bacterium UBA3738 | reverse complement strand
GCATTTGAAAATCTGGACAAAGCGGGGAAAGCCTTCGATGCAGCGAAGAAGACCGGCACTAAGAAGGTTGTACCACCAAATGACAATCCAAAAACTATACCGGCAGAAGTAACGCCAAATAAACCTGCGACACTTGCAGCAGTAACAAAGGCTATTACAACGGCCACGAACGACGGAGACATTAAGGGATCAACCTATGCACAGTTGAAATTCCAGAGTAAGAAGCAGACTAAGAAGAGCATCAAGCTGCAGTGGAGCAAGGTAAAGGGAGCCAAGAAGTACACAGTCTACGCCAACCAGTGCGGAAAGAAGAACAAGTACAAGAAACTGGCCACAGTTAAAGGCAAGACCCTGAACGTAAAGAAAGTAGCAGGAAAGAAGCTTAAGAAGGCAACTAACTACAAGTTCCTCATCATAGCCGAAAACGGAGACAAAGTAAACGCCATCTCCAAGACACTGCACATACGTACAGCGGGACACAAGAAATACGCAAACTACAAGAGCGTATCCGTTAAGAAGGCAGTAATCAAGAAGGCCAAGAAGCTTAAGAAAGGAAAGACCTTAAAGCTTAACGCCAAGGGAGTGGTACCCAAGGGCAAGAAAGTAAGCGTACACGTAAAGACACGCTACGAATCTGCCAACAAGAAGATAGCCACAGTGACCAAGGCAGGCAAGGTTAAGGGCGTCAAGAAGGGCAAGACAAAGATCTACTGCTACACACAGAACGGACTGGCTAAAGTAGTGACAGTGACAGTTAAATAGCTGCAGTGTGCAAGACGCAAATTTGCAGTGCCAAATGACTTAAAAAAGCAGCGACATAACTCGCGCTGAAATATTAGTCACAAATTGCGGGCAGCCGGAGGATGACTTCATTCCGGTAGCCCGCCCCCCTCTCTAGGGGGACAGCCATTCCTAAAAAGGGCAAAACAGCCCTTTCTTTACGGACGCTCGCAAAATCCCCAAATGTATATTAAAAAATATACCCTCAACTTTTCCGGATCCTCTCTGATGCCTCCCCCAAGGCATTTCCCGGAAGTGATAACAAACTCAACAAAAACGATTTAACTGTGAAAGATATAGCGCGCGTTCGTAAAGAGAGGGCGTGTACGAAGAAACAGCCGAAGATATATCAGATTAAGAATTAAAAAAATTAGCAGTCCCTGACTCGTAACAGGGACTGTTTTTTGGTAAAATGGTTTGCAAGGAGAGAAAAAATATGATTGAAAACATAAACTGGTATCCAGGGCACATGAAAAAGACCCGCGAACTTATACAGCAGAATTTAAAGGCTGTTGACGTTGTGGTGGAAATAATCGACGCCAGGATTCCTTATTCCAGCAGGAATCCCATAATAGATGATCTGTGTAAAGGCAAGGACAGGATAATAGTTCTTGGTAAGGGGGACCTGGCTGATCCAACTTCCAATAAAGACTGGTTAACGCATTTTCAGGGATATGGAGATGAGGATGGTAACGACGGTATTGTCTGCGCAGTTATGATGAATTCCATGACCGGAGAAGGTAGCAAGGAGCTACTCAAAGCCCTCGACAAAGTTGAGAGAAAAAAGCAGGATACTCTTAAGGTCAAGCAGGAGCAGTCTGCGGAAAAGGGCAGTGCCCTAAGACTGCGTGAAAACCGCCCCCTAAGAATAATGGTTGTGGGCGTTCCCAATGTAGGCAAGTCTTCATTCATAAACAGAATGACCGGGAAAAAGAGCACCCAGGTAGGTGACCGCCCCGGAGTAACAAAGGGCAAGCAGTGGCTGACTTTAAAGAACGGCATGCAGCTTCTGGACACGCCGGGAATCCTCTGGCCTAAATTCGAGGATCCGAATGTGGGACTTTATCTGGCCTTCTGCGGTTCAATAAAGGATGAAATCATTGATAGCGCCGACCTTGCCTTAGAGCTCATTAAGGTGCTGCAGGAAAGATATCCGGACATGTTAATGGAAAGGTACAAGCTTGATGAGCTGGATGAGGATGCCTTGGTCAATATGGAAGCAATCGCACAGAAGAGAGGCTTCATTATGGCGGGCAAGAGAATTGATTACGAACGTACCGCCCGTACTGTGCTGGATGAATTCCGCGCCGGGAAAATCGGACGCATTACATTAGAGTTACCGTAAGAGATATCTAAAAAACAGGAGCAGCTTCACGTGACGAAAAAAGAGCGCGAAGAAATGATGCGCAAAAAGTTAATAGAAATGAAGCAGTTTGAAGACAGGCTTCATGGAGATGGAGTCACATTTGTAGGTGGCGTGGATGAAGTTGGCCGTGGCCCACTGGCAGGTCCGGTGGTAGCCGCATGTGTTGTCCTGCCGGCAGACTTTGACATTCCTGGCCTCGACGATTCCAAGAAGCTGACGGAGAAACGTCGCGGGGAAATGATGAAGGTAATTCACGAACACGCCCTGGCTTACGGTCTGGGAATGGCTGACGAGAAAACCATAGACAGGATAAACATTCTTGAGGCAACTCGCGGAGCCATGAGGATAGCCATAAAAGAAGCGAACAAGATGCTGGAGGAGAGGCATGGCGGCAGACTGGAGCACATTCTCTTTGACGCAATAAAAATAGAAGACGTGGACATTCCCCAGACTTCGATTATAAAAGGGGACAGTCAGTCCATATCCATAGCCGCCGCATCTATATTGGCAAAGGTGACCCGAGATGCTATGATGGTAAAGTACAGCGAAGAATATCCGGGCTACGGATTTGAAAAGAATAAAGGATACGGGACGAAGCAGCATTACGAAGGCATCGAAGCCAATGGAATCTGCCCCATCCACCGCAGAACCTTTTTGAAAAAGATATTATAGAGATGGTAAAGGAATAGAAAGAATGGATGAAAAACTAATGAAGGAACTTGGCTTTGCCAATTTAGACTTTCTGAGAAAAGAGAGAACCGGCGCCCCGGAGGCCATATTCTGCTCGGGGAAAAAGCCGGAACAGGTGGCGGAAATAATGACGGAACTCATGAAGGATGGGGACCCAATTATGGCCACCCGCGCTACGGAAAATGATTATGCAGCAGTAAAGAAACTCATTCCCGAAGCGGTATATCACGAAGCTGCGCGGATTATTTCCGTGAATTTCGATGCTCCGAATGAGGCTTCGGAAGAGGCTGAAGGGAAGGGCCTTGTAGCTGTGGTAACCGCCGGCACGGCGGACATTCCCGTAGCTGAAGAGGCTGCTGTGGCATCTGAAATGCTGGGTCTTAAGGTTGACCGCATATACGACGTAGGCGTTGCCGGTATTCACCGCCTCTTCGAAAAGCTGGACAGAATCAGGGCGGCAGAGGCTGTAATAGTTGTCGCCGGAATGGAAGGAGCCCTGACGTCAGTTGTAGGCGGCCTGGTTGAAACGCCGGTAATCGCAGTGCCAACAAGCATAGGCTACGGTGCGAATCTGGGAGGCCTTTCCGCGCTTTTATCCATGCTGAACAGTTGCGCCAACGGCGTAGGAATTGTTAATATAGATAACGGATATGGAGCAGCCTGTCTGGTTGCAAAGATGATGAAATAAGGAGAACAACAAGGAGAATTACCATGACTACATTATATATCGATTGCACAAACGGAGTCAGCGGGGACATGGTGCTGAACGCACTTTTAGACCTGGGTGTTGACCGCTCTTATGTCACGAAGGAACTTAACAAAATAGGTCTTTCTCTTGAGCAGCCGGAGCATGAAGGTGGCCAGAAACATTTCCACAGAGCCTTCCGGGAAATATCCGAGCTCATTACAAACAGCGACCTTTCCAGAGAGGTAAAGGACATCTCTCTTAGAATATACAAGACCATAGCTATTGCAGAAGCCGAGGTACACATGACCACTCTTCAGGATGTACACTTCCACGAAGTAGGCAGGGACAAGGCCATTGCCAACATAGTCGGAGTAGCCATTGCCCTGGAGGCCATAGATCCGGATGAAATATATGTATCGCCACTTCACGATGGTAAGGGAACCATTACCTGCAGCCACGGCGAGATTCCGGTGCCGGTGCCGGCAGTTGCCGCCATGAAGTCCCAGTGCGACTACGACTTCGTCACGGAGCACATCGACATGGAAATGGTTACCCCCAGCGGACTTGGAGTCCTCATAGGGATCGGCGCCCGCAAGGTCGGAAAGAAGGACCTTGGAAATGTCATCAGGACAGGCTATGGAAACGGAACGAGAAATACCGGCCGAGGCGGACTTAAAATCTGCATCATGGG
The DNA here is from genome assembly GCA_002372505.1 of Firmicutes bacterium UBA3738. Taxonomy (GTDB): domain Bacteria; phylum Bacillota; class Clostridia; order Peptostreptococcales; family Anaerovoracaceae; genus UBA3738. The sequence continues at coordinate 2,823 of DFGY01000126.1, read as the reverse complement.
TGAGGCACCCATGGATTCTCCACATGTAAAAAAAAACTATATAGATCCAGAAGAAACAGAGTAATGGCCGGAGTCTGCGGCGGTATGGCCGACTACTACGACCTTGATCCCACCATAGTCAGACTGGGCCTTACAGTCTTCACACTAATTGCAGGAACCGGCGTACTGGCATACCTGGTCGCCGCCCTGATAATTCCCCTGGAACCTGAGTATTAGAGATATTCACTTAGCTCGGATGTTACAATTTCTTCGATTTCCTTAGCAGTGTCTGTAGCAAACTTTTTATCTAGTTCAATATTATCAGCTACTGCTAGGATGTCATTAATATCCGGATTCTTACCGTTGCCATTTACTGATGTGGCATGCTCACCGTTCATGGAAGAACTATAGGTCAGGTCGTAGGCCGGCGAAAGAACCCAACGGCTTTCCTCTTCTAAATAGAGGAAGGCGAAATTTTTGCTGTGGTCGTCTCGATTGTGGGCGAATACGTTAAAGCACATTCTTCTATACATTTCTTCTGCACAGCGTATGTCTCTCGTGAGAACCATTGTTAGCTTCATCAGATCGTTATAGTCCAGTGCGGGAATTCTGTGGCTGCTTTCCAGTAATCCGCAGGCAGAAACCATGTGAATTCTTTTTGGGTGACCGTTGCCATCGTATCTACGGTCAAATCTCTTTGATGCAAAATATCCAGGGCCTTTCTTTGAAGGTAGCAGTCTGAAATGTGCAGTATCTATGGAGCATTTTTCAGCGCACACATTGTAGCTGTACTCCATTACACCGACATCTTTGTTGTCCAGGGAAGCAGGGAATTTTACTAGCCATTGTTCTTCTTCAATGAGTAGTAAAGCTTTAGGTCTGGCGCCACCTGATGAGCCTCCGGCGCGGTATAGAGAGTCCAGGAAATCACTGTCCTCATCGTTAAACACCTTAAGACTTTCTTCAGCGTATGTATCTAAATCAAAGAAGTCTGCGAGTTCTTGTTCCCCGTGGTCGGGAACATAGGAAAGCAGGCCTGACGCGTTATCACCAACAAGAGCGAGACGCATTAACGGATTATAGTCCAATGAATTTTCGCCTCGTTTACGAAGGGTTCTATCCAGGAGCAATCTCCCCCAGCCATCCGGTAGGCTGTCGTCAAAGACACCAAATAGACCATCGAAAACTCTGCTTCTTGGAAGAAAAACTTCGGAAGACAGCGGCAGAGAAAGCGGACTAATTGAAAAGCCGCCATCCAGCCATGATGGCGAGTATTGAAAAGCGACGAGGTTATCACGGGTCAGAGCAAGTGTACCTACATGGGCCTCGCCTATAAATACGGACATTTTACTTATTTCTTTCATTAATGACTTCCTCTATGCTGCCATATACTTTTTTTGTAAATAGTTGTTCGATTTCGTTTTCGCAGCGAAGCACTATGGCAATTTTAATAAGGGATGACAAAGAAATCAGACCTTGCTCCTCAAAACGTTTTACGGAGCCGTAACTGACACCGGACCTCTCTGCCAATTCCTTTTGAGTAATTGACATTGACTTTCTTCTTAACTTTATGTTTTCAGCCAGCTTTAGAGCTATCTCGCCGGCACTATGCCATTGAATATTGTTCATATATAATATATTAGCCTTTTTCGCTAATAATGTCAATAATAGATAATATATTATCCGAAAAGGTGACAAGGGGACGTTTCTCCCGTCATCTTTTGACAAGATTTTACTATTCGAATTTTAAAGAATAGAGGCAACAGTAATCGTCGGAAGAAATGGATTGCTGAAAATCTTCCTCCGTCGTATAACCTGCAGGGAAGGAATTCTCGCCACCGGTATCCACAATATGGGCTGCAATGGGAATAGCCTTTCCTTTTTTAATTGTAACTTTTCCGGATTCCAACATATGATTCATTCCGTATATACATTCTTCGGGTTCAGTATTAAAAGGAATGAGTTTTGTGTCTTCGAATTTGGCCATGTTGCTGAAGGTGGCTGAGTAAATAAAGCCATCATCCTCAGTGCGGACGCTTATCATTAGCAGACACTTAACTTTATCGTTTGAAACAAGCTCTATTCCGCCTTCATCCTCTGTCTTTACCTTTTTGCCATGTTTATAAAATGTACGCTGAAGGGACAGGGATTTATAGCCCTCATCAGCGGAAATCTCAAGGAGAGCTGTGTCTCCGGCACTGAAAAGTCCGGCTACATCTTTCTGGGAAGAGCTTGGTTCGTAGGCCTTTATATAGTTTTTATCGAAGAAGCCGGTTTTATACAGATATCCGAACAGGCCTGTCATTGCAACGGCAAGAACCAATCCAACAACCAAGAGGATTTTCGACAGTCTTTTGAAATGTGATATTTTGTTGGCGCTGTCCCTGGAAATGGACATGATATTGCTTTCGGATTTTGTTGCAAGTTCTTCGCCCCGGATATATTCTCCGGCAAAGAACTCATTTAAGGATATTCCGAGAATTGAGCAAAGCTCCATGTAGTTTGACACATCGGGCAAGCAAATGCCGCGTTCCCACTTGGATACCGACTTGTCGGTGACGCCAAGCTTTTCTCCCAGTTGAGCCTGGGTTAGGCCGATTTCTTTTCTCCGCTCTGCTATGAAGCTGCCAATCTTTGTCTGATCCATAATCTCTCCTCCTGATGACCATATTGTCACACAGAAACGTATCGGTGTAAACGAAAATCAATTATAAGTTAGCAGTTATACGGGTGGAATTACACCAACCAAAGGTAGAATTACGTATTTAATGCGCGGCGGAACAAAAAGCCTGTCCCCGTGAAACGCGAGAAACCATTTCATCTCTTGACACAGGGGGGCAAAAT
>DFGY01000030.1 GCA_002372505.1 Firmicutes bacterium UBA3738 | reverse complement strand
ATGTCCCTTAACGTGGAAAAGGTATGGCTCAGACGTGAAGGACAGGAAATGCTGGTGCCAATGACGGAGGTTGCCGTAGGAGAAGAAGTCATTGTCAGAGTCGGCAATCTTATTCCTCTGGACGGCAAGGTTGTAGATGGCGAAGCCACAGTCAACCAGGCATCAATCACTGGAGAGTCTCTACCTGTGCTTAAGGAGCAGGGCAGCTACGTCTATGCAGGCACTGTGGTCGAAGAAGGAGAGTGCATATTCAGAGTCGACAAGAGCATGGGTAGCGGCAGGTATGACCGCATAGTCAGCATGATAGAGGAATCGGAGAAATTAAAATCATCAACTGAGGATAGGGCATCTCACCTGGCAGACAAGTTAGTACCTTACAGCCTTGGTGGTACCATCCTTACTTATCTTTTAACACGCAACGCCACGAAAGCACTGGCAATATTGATGGTGGATTTCTCCTGCGCTCTTAAACTGTCTATGCCTATATCCGTGCTGTCGGCAATGAAGGAAGGCAGCAATTACGGCATTACCGTTAAGGGTGGCAAGTTCCTGGAGGCAGTGGCTGATGCAGACACCATCGTCTTTGATAAAACAGGCACCCTTACACTGGCCAGACCGACAGTTGCACAGGTTGTACCCTTTGCGGATAATGACGAACAGGAAATGCTCAGACTGGCAGCCTGCCTTGAAGAGCATTATCCTCATTCCATGGCCAATGCCGTCGTTGCCGAAGCAAAGAACAGAGGACTTAAGCACGAGGAGTTCCACTCAAAGGTTGAATACGTTGTGGCTCATGGCATCTCCAGCTACGTGGACAGCGAGAGGGTGCTCATAGGCAGCTACCACTTTATATTCCAGGATGAAGGATGCCGGATCCCGGAAGGAGAGCAGGAAAAGTTCGATAGTCTACCGCCTGAGTATTCCCACCTCTACTTAGCCGTGGGAGGACAGCTGGCGGCTGTAATTTGTATCATGGATCCCCTGAGGCAGGAAGCAAAGGACGTTGTGGATATGCTTCATGATCTCGGCATAAGCAGAGTGATCATGATGACAGGAGATAGCGAGCGGACTGCTGCGGCAGTGGCCGGGGCAGTAGGCGTGGATGAGTACTATTCCGAAGTCCTGCCGGAGGACAAGGCCGGCTTTATCGCCCGGGAGCATGAGGCCGGTAGGAAGGTAATAATGGTAGGCGACGGAATTAACGACTCACCGGCTCTCTCTGAGTCCGATGCGGGAATAGCTATAAGCGACGGAGCTGCCATTGCAAGGGAAATAGCTGACATAACAATAGCGGCAGACGACCTTTATTCCCTTGTGACCTTAAGAAAGCTCAGTACAAACCTTATGAAAAGGGTTAATGGAAATTACAGATTTATAATAGGATTTAATTTCTTACTAATTGTACTTGGAGTGGCGGGAATTCTTCCTCCATCCACTACGGCCCTGCTTCATAACGCATCCACACTGGGCATTAGTCTGTACGACATGACGAAATTACTCGAAGAATAGTTTTACCAAAAATAAGACTGAATGGAGCCTTTTTGATTCCTTTGAGACAAAGTGGCACAATCTTTAGTGTCGCTTTGTTTTATTTCAAGGTGTTTTATGATACACTATTGCGAGCGAGGTGAAATCATGGAAAACAGAATAGTTATTATAGATGGAAACAGTCTTATAAACAGGGCATATTACGCAATGCAAAGACCAATGATTACGAAGGACGGTCTTTATACCCAGGGGGTATACGGCTTCGTAAACATGCTGCAGAAAATACAGACCGACTACGAGCCTGAGTACATGGCTGTGGCCTTCGACATGAAGACACCTACCTTCAGACATAAGGAATACCCGGAGTACAAGGCCGGCAGAAAGAAAATGCCGCCGGAGCTGGCAATGCAGCTGCCTCTTCTCAAAGAGGTCCTGGAGGCAATGAATATAAAGATTCTCGAGGCCGAAGGCTATGAGGCGGATGACATAATAGGCACCGTAGCCCGTCAGGCTGAAGAAGGCGGAATGGAGCCGGTAATTATTACAGGTGACAAGGATGAGCTCCAGCTGGCTTCGGATAAGACCACGGTAGTAATAACCAGGAAGGGCGTGTCAGAGTTTGAAGCTTACGACGCTGACGCCATGGAAGAAAAGTACGGCTTTTCTCCCTTGAAGTTCATAGATTATAAAGGTCTCATGGGAGACCAGAGCGATAACATTCCCGGCATTCCCGGAGTAGGTGAGAAGACGGCTCTAAAGCTAATGCACGAGTACGGCAGCCTGGAAGCTGTCCTTGAGCACGCAGATGAACTTAAAGGCAAGCTGGCTGAGAAGGTTAAGGATAATGCCGACCTTGCCAGAATGAGCAAGAGACTTGCCACCATTATAACCGACGTCCCCCTACAGGCGACAATTGAAGAAATGAAGCTTAAGGGTGAAGACCACGATAAGCTGGTGGAGGTCTATGTTAAGCTGGAGTTTAACAGCTTTCTTAAGAAACTGGGTGCAGGAGCACCGGCACCGACAGCTGCCAAATTCGAGGAACTTGACGTTGAGCCTGAAATTGTTACGGATGCTGAGGGGCTAAGACCCTTAAAGACTCTTCTCTTCGGCACAGGCTTCATCGTTCTTAAGGTCTTTGGAAACTACGACCACAAGGCAGCACCTATTCTCACGGGAGCTGCAGTGCTGGTTAACAACAAGTATTTCTACGTGAATTTTAAAAATGAAGATCTCATAAGAGAATTCACGGATGCCATAAATGAAACGAAGCCTCTCATAATGGGCCATGACATTAAGGCGGATTACTATATGCTTAAGTTCTACGGACTTGAGGAATGCAATACTGCCTTCGATACTGCCATAGCTCAGTATGTGCTGGACCCCTCAAGGAGCAACTATTCCATGAGCGCCATGAGCGAGGAATATTTCCGGGAGCAAATGCAGTCGGAAAAAGATTTCATGGCAGGCAGCGGGCAGATGAATATGTTCGAAGACCGCACTGAAGAATACGCCGCATACGGTCTTAAGTGGTGCGCGCTGACTGCACAGATGACAGTAATTCTTACGGAAATGCTGGAAAAGGAAAAGCTGGACAAGGTAATGAACGAGCTGGAGCTGCCTCTGGTAGCTGTAATGGCTGATATGGAATACCGTGGCTTTGCCGTAGACAGACATGCTCTTGAGAGTGCAGGCGGAGAAATAGGCGTAAGGGTGGAAGAACTGACAAGAAGGATTTACGAGCTGGCAGGAGAGGAATTCAATATTAAGTCACCACAGCAGCTAGGCGTAATTCTTTTCGAAAAGCTTGGACTTACAGCTGGCAAGAAGACAAAGAAGGGCTACTCCACCAACGCGGAGACTCTGGAAAAAATAAAGGACGAACACGAAATAGTCCCTCTTATTCTGGAATACAGAATGCTTACGAAGTTAAGTGGGACATATATTGACGGGCTTATTCCCCTCATTGCTCAGGACGGCAGGATTCACTGTCACTTTAATCAGACGGTTACGGCTACGGGAAGGATCAGCAGCTCGGAGCCAAATCTCCAGAACATTCCCGTAAGACAGGAACTGGGAAGAGGCCTTAGAAGAGCCTTCGTCCCGGGAGAGGACTGCTCTCTCATAGGCGCCGACTATTCCCAGATTGAGCTGAGAGTGCTGGCCCACATGAGTAAGGACAAGTCCCTCATAGACTCATTTAACAAGGGCGAAGACATTCACAGGGCAACGGCTGCCAGAGTGCTGGGAATTCCCGAAAATGAAATCACCTCCGAGCAGAGAAGCAGGGCCAAGGCCGTAAACTTCGGAATCATTTACGGCATGAGCGCCTTTGGACTCAGCACGGAAATACATGTTACGAGAAAAGAAGCGGAAGAATATATAGAGAACTATTTTGCCAAGCATGAAGCTGTTAAAGCCTTTATGGACGAGCAGGTAGCCCTGTGCAAAAAGAAGGGCTACGTGAGAACCATACTGGGACGCAAGCGGAGAATCAGCGAAATAAATGCTTCTAATTATATGGTGCGTCAGCTGGGAGAACGCCTGGCTATGAACAGTCCCATTCAGGGCAGCGCTGCCGATATAATAAAAATTGCAATGGTTAAGGTGCATGATGCCCTTAAGGATTATAAATCAAAATTAATACTTCAGGTTCACGACGAACTGATAATTGAGACTGCTAAGGGTGAAGAGGAAGATGTTAAAAAACTCCTCGTAGATTGCATGGAAAGTGCAATGAAGCTCCAGGTGAAGCTGGCCGTGGATCTTGAAACAGGAAGCAACTGGTACGAACTTAAGTAGGTGTGAATATGAAGATAGGAATAACCGGTGGCATAGGATGCGGGAAATCCACAGTGACAAATCATTTGCTGGACCTTGGCTACAACGTTATCGATTGTGATAAACTGGCAAGAGAAATTGTAGAGCCCGGAATGCCGGCTCTTAAGAAGCTGACCTTGGCACTGGGACCTGAAATATTAAATGAAGACGGCACTCTTGACCGGGGGCGCACAGGCGATATAGTATTTAATGACGATGAAAAGCGCAAAGTTCTGGACGAGATAACCCACAGTGCCATACTGGATCTCATGAATGAGAGACTTAAGGAGAGCAGCCATGAACATAACTTTATCGACGCTGCCCTGATTTTTGAAACAGGCCTCGATAAAGAAATGGATATGGTGTGGCTCGTAACCTGCGACAACGAAATCAGAAAGAAGCGGGTTATGGCCAGAGATAATTTAAGCGAGGAAATGGTGGAGGCAAAGATTGCAAGCCAGATGTCCGATAAGAAAAAGGCACTTCTCGCAAGTGAAATAATAGATAATTCCGGAACAATGGAGGAAACATACACCAATGTTGACAGGCTACTTGAAAAATATCTGTAAGAGCTCAGTGCTGGCAGCACTGATATTGACCTTATTGCTGGCAGTTACAGCCTGCAGTGATGAGAAGACAACCGAAGTGAAAAAGGATGAACCTGAGTATGAAACAGTAGCTCATCTTAACTTCCCCATAAACAACATTAAGACTTTGAATCCTACGGTTTCAAAGGACGAGGATACATACTTCATTTCCAGACTGATTTACGATGGCATGTACGAAATTAGTGACGGCATGATTCCCGTTCCCAATCTTGCCGAGTCGGCAAAGTTCACCAAGGGAGGCCACAGTGTAACCGTAAATCTTAAAGAGGCAAAATTCCATGACGGCAAGTCCTTTAACGCCGATGATGTTAAATTCTCCATAGACGCATACAAGGCGGCAGGTTCCGACTGTCCTTATTATTCTCTGATAAAGAATATTAACTATGCGGAGACAAAGGGAAAGAGAAAGATTAAGATTTTCTTTCACAATAAGACAGGCAGGTCACTGGCCATGCTCACATTCCCAATTCTGCCAAAGCACAGGTACGACGGACCTTACAGCGTAATATACAAAACCGATGGGTTCAGACCTGTGGGAACGGGAAGGTACAAGTATAAGAGCTTTAGAAACCAAAAGACACTTAAGCTATCTGCCTTTAAGGACTACCATGGAGAGCCTGCGGAAAATTCACTTTCATTCATAGTGAGCGATGCCGGTTCCGCCTATCAGCTGGTAGAAGCGGCCAGTCTTTCCGCCCTCGTCACAACTCAGACGGACAGAGAGGCCAGGGTAGGGCAAAAGGAACAGAAGATAATCAGTTTCCCGGCTAACGAGGTTGAATACATAGGCTTTAACTTTAACAGGGAGCAGACGAAGAAGAAGAACATCCGCAAGGCTATTGCTTATGCCATAGACACTAACGCGTTAATCGAGGAAACCTACACCAACAGCGGAATATCAAATGATTCACTGTTCTATTCCGGCTACATGGGCACGGAGAACAAGGGGGATCAGTATCAATATAATCCGTCGGAGGCGGCCAGACTTCTGAACAAGGAAGGATATAAAAAGAGAGATGGAGGCAGTCAGGTAACCAACAAGTATGGCTCCACCTTGTCTCTTACCATGCTGGTTAACTCCGACAGCAGAATGCGTTCTGCCTTGGCAGACAGAATCGAAGAGATGCTGGAGGATGTGGGAATAAACGTTTACAAGACTAAATATGAAAAGAAGGCATACAAGAACACTCTTAAAGGCGGAAACTTCGACATTTATATCGGAGCCCTCAGGTTTGATGAAACCATGGATCTCAGAGACATTCTGGACGGGGAGAAACAGCCGGTAAAGCAGAACAGACAGTTAAACAGCCAGATTCAGACGAACAATCAGCAATCCACTGTAGAAGATGAAGACCTGGATATTGACGAAGACGAGGATGACAGCAGCGATTCAAGTACGGATGACAGCGCAAAGAAAGAGGAGGAAAAGGATAAAAATCTGGCGAGAAAGCCGGACAATTCCAACTTCATACGCTACTACAACGGCAAACTAAACGACCTTCTGGACAAGCTGCAGTCAGGCATTACAACAGAGACGGCAAAGGAAACCTGTGAAAAGGCCAAGAAAATACTTAATGACGATCTGCCCTATTACTGCCTGCTACAAAGGACATACGGTGCAGTGCAATCCCTGTCCATGGAAGGCGAAATGAGCCCAATATTCGACAATATTTACAGAGGAATAGGCGGCCTTAAAAGTAAATTCGAAATAACCGAAAAAGAAGAAGACGAAGAAAATACCGGCAACTGATTGCCGGTATTTTTTATGGTGCGCCAGACCAGACTTGAACTGGTACGAGGGTTGCTCACACGCCCCTCAAACGTGCGCGTCTGCCAATTCCGCCACTGGCGCAAATCACTTTATATATAATACTCACCAAGGTCAGACTTGTCAATGCCGGATTTTAAAAAAATCCAAAATGTAAATATTGACTGAAAAAAGTCATTCATATATAATGATTCATCATGCCGGCGTGATGGAATTGGCAGACGTGCGGGATTCAAAATCCCGTGGTGGCAACACCGTATGGGTTCGACCCCCATCGCCGGCACCATGAAGTAAAAACTGATCACTCAAGGAGGAATTATTATGGGTCGTGTAACTGGAATGCTATTACCGTTAATTATACTGATTGCAATCATGTACTTCATGCTCATCAGACCCCAGAAGAAAAGGGAGAGAGAAGTAAATGCAATGAGGAGCAATCTCCACGTAGGAGACGAGATCATAACCATCGGCGGTATCTGTGGCAAAATAGTTAAGACAAAGGAAGAAACAATAGTTATTCAGGTAGGCGCAGACAAGCTTAAGTTCGAAATGATGAGATGGTCTGTATCCAAAGTAATCGATTCTGTGGAAAAGAAAGATATCAGACGCAGAGAAGAAGTAGACGAGACAGAGGATTTTGAAGAATCTGAAGAAACAAAGGCTCGTCCAAAGAGACTGGAAAAGGCTGCACCTGCTGCAGAAGAAGTAGAAGAAGCTCCTGTAGAAGAAGCTCCGGCCGAAGCAGAAGAAGTAGTTGAAGAAGCAGAAGCGGAAGCAGCTCAGGAAGTTGATACTGAAGTATCTGAAGTTGCTAAAGAAGAAGAATAAAACAGGCACAGAATACTAAACTAAGAAACAATTAAAACCGTTTGTGTAAATCGCAGACGGTTTTTTATGATTTAAAGCACTTGATGGTTTAAAGCACGGCGCCCGAAGGGAGCGAGAGCGTGTCACAGTATTACACTCCATTTGGGCGCCGGTCTTTCACCGAACTATAACTATTGCTACCAAAAAGTTGAGAAATTGCAAGACTACTCTTGTTTTACTTAAGAAAAAAGTGTAAAATGTCTTGGTTCACTTTTATCAAGAATAATATTTAGATAAAAAAAGAGAGAGAAAAAAGTATAAAAAGGAACAAATATTAAGAAGTAACGAGGTAGCTTGAAAATGAAATCAGTACTAAAGAAAATTATTGCGATTCTTCTCCTGGTGGTTCTGGTGCTAGGATGGGTAGGTTTGGTAAAGGGACTCGGTCCCATTAAGCCACTAAAGGATACTATGCAGCTGGGTCTTGACATTAAGGGCGGCGCATACGTAGTAATGGAAGCCCAGGATGTAGACAAGTACAGCGCCGAAGAGCTCCGGGATATAATGGAGCAGACTCAGGCTGTAATTACAAACCGTGTCGACGCCATGGGTATTGCAAACCCCAACGTTACCATCGAAGGTACAAAGCGTATCAGAGTTGAAATGCCGGGTGTCGAAGACGCCGACGAAGCGCTGGAGTCAATAGGTAAGACGGCTCAGCTGAAATTCACACTGGCAAACCAGCAATTCGTAATGGACGGCAGTAACGTAGAAGATGCAAGCATGGGTACAGACCAGCAGCAGGGCGGCTATGTTGTAAACCTTAAATTCGACAGCACAGGTGCTGAAGCTTTTGAAAAAGCAACAGGTCAGGCATCTAGCGGCACTATCACATCCACATATCCTGCCGATCAGGGTGTTCAGAACAATGCTATTGTAATACTTCTTGATGATGAAATAATATCCGCTCCTACATGTAAAGAAACAATTGTGGGAGATGGATGCGAAATATCCGGCAGCTTCTCAAAAGAAGAGGCCACAAATCTGGCAGCTCTCATCCGAGGCGGTTCTCTGCCGGTAGAAATGAAGGAAATCACTTCATCTGTACAGACTGCCCAGATTGGTCTTAACGCTCTGGATAAGAGTATTACAGCAGGTATAATCGGTCTGGTTCTGGTATTCCTGCTCATGCTATTCGCATACAGACTCATGGGTCTCATTGCCGATATCGCTCTGGCTCTGTACGTACTCATAGTTCTTTGGATTATGGCAGCCTTCGGCAGCGTACTGACATTGCCGGGCATCGCAGGTATCATCCTGGCTATAGGTATGGCGGTAGACTCCAACGTAATCATATTCACCCGTATACGGGAGGAGGTGGCCAGCGGCAAGAGTATACGCTCGGCTGTACAGGCCGGTTTCAGAAGGGCTCTCGGTACGGTAATCGACGCCCAGGTAACAACCCTTATCGCTGCGGTAATTCTTTATCAGATCGGTACCAGCTCAGTTAAGGGCTTTGCCTTCACACTGCTCCTTGGTATCATCGTAAGTATTTTCACAGCTGTTGTGGTTACTCAGCTTTACCTCAGTCTCTTTGCAGCCAGCGAAAAATTCCAGAGCATGGCTCTCTACGGACTTAACGAAGACGGCAGCATGAAGCACCTGATCAAGAAGCAGTTCTCGTTTATCAAGCACAGAAGAGCTTTCTACATCATCAGTATTGCAGTGCTGGTAATGGGCATCGGACTTTTCGCATTAAGAGGCTTTAACACAGGTATCGACTTTACAGGTGGTACCATGTTCCAGATAGACCTTGGCAAGCATGTAGAGCAGCAGGTAGTTAAGGATGCTCTTAAGAAGCAGAACATTACCGATGTTGAGGTAGTATACTCCGGCGAAGGTAATAAGGAAGTAATTATCAGGACAACTAAAGACCTTACCAATGAGCAGAGGCAGAAGGTTCTGGCAGGACTTCAGAAGGATCTTAAGTTCGAAGACGAAGACGTACTGGCTCAGGAACTCTTCGGACCATCGGTTGGTAAGGAGCTTACAAATAACGCAATTAAGGCTGTGCTTCTGGCAGCCCTGGGTATGCTCATATACATCAGACTCAGATTCAGAAAGTGGAAGTTCGGTGCGGCTGCCATTGCAGGTGTAGTTCACGACGCGCTCATACTCATGACATTCTATCTGATGTTCAGATTCACGGTAAACAACCCGTTCATCGCAGCCATACTTACGGTAGTAGGTTACTCCATAAACGATACCATCGTTGTATTCGACCGTATCAGGGAGAACAACCGCTACATGCGTAAGGGCGGCGTTGGTGAGATTATAGACGTCAGTGTCAACCAGACACTTTCCCGTTCAATTATGACATCCCTTACCACACTGCTGGTAATGGTACCGCTGTTCATAATGGGCGGCACGGCCTTAAGAGACTTCACCATGCCTCTCATGCTGGGTATTCTCATAGGTACATACTCATCAATATTCCTGTGCAGCCCAATCTACTATGAGCTGGCAACATTCAGGAAGGGCTCCGAGTATCAGAGACAGGCAGCCAAGGCTCAGAAGGCTCAGAAGAAGCAGATCAGAGAAGATGCCGAGGAGGCATTTAAGGAAGAGCCTAAGAAGATAGAAGAAAAGGTCGGAGGAGAAGGCTCAGACAACCTTTACATTCCTCAGGCAGATACAACCCGCAGCAAGAAGGACATGTACAAAGGAAAGAAAAAGCAGTCTAGAAAGTCGCGGAAGAACGATAATCAGTAAAATATAGTAAAGGAGACGAATGGAAAGCAAGCAGGAATTCCTGGATTATATCAAGGGATATAACGATCAGTATGATTTAGATTTAATATCCAGGGCCTACGATGTTGCCGAAAAGCAGCACGAAGGGCAGCTCAGGAAATCCGGCGAACCGTATTTGATACATCCCGTTGCCACTGCGAAAATACTCGCTGAACTTGGAATGGATGAGAGTGCGATAGTCGCCGGCTTGCTTCACGATGTCGTTGAAGATACGGATTATACCATGGACCAGCTGGTTGACGAGTTTGGCGAGGAAATAGGAGTCCTCGTAGACGGCGTCACCAAGCTGGGCGCTTTGGTTTTTGAGAACAAGGAAAAACGCCAGGTAGAGAACCTGAGGAAGATGTTCCTTGCCATGAGTAAGGACATTCGGGTACTCATAATTAAACTGGCAGACCGTCTCCACAATCTGCGCACCATTAATTACATGAGTGAACAGAAAATCCGAGACAAGTGCCAGGAGACCATAGACATATACGCGCCTCTTGCCAGCCGTCTGGGTATGTACAACGTCAAGTTTGAGCTTGAAGATACGGCTATGAAGTATCTGTACCCGGAGGAGTACAAAAACATAGCCGACAAGGTGAGCGCCCGCAAGGAGAAGAGACACGAAATAATCGACCACATTATTTCAGAGCTTAAAGAGGCTCTGGATGATATGAATATTAACTATACGGTTAAGGGACGTTCAAAGCACTTCTACAGCATATTCAAGAAGATGCGCTATCAGCACAAGAACATAGATGAAATATTCGACCTTAACGCAGTGAGAGTAATCGTTGAATCCATCAGGGACTGCTATGCGGTGTTGGGAATAGTCCACACCCTTTGGACGCCAATCCCCGGCAGGTTCAAGGATTACATTGCCATGCCCAAGCCTAACATGTACCAGTCCCTTCATACCACGGTAATCGGCGAAGAGGGCATACCCTTCGAAATCCAGATCAGAACCTACGAGATGCACAGAATTGCCGAGTACGGCATCGCAGCTCACTGGAAGTACAAAGAAGGAGTTTCATCGAGCAAAGACAATGACGAAGAAAGACTTGCATGGCTCAGGCAGGCTCTGGAATGGCAGAAGGACACCAACGACCCCAGGGAATTCATGGAGTCTCTGAGAGTGGATCTCTTCTCAAACCAGGTATTCGTATTCACGCCGGCAGGTGACGTAATGGAACTTCCTATGGGTTCCACTCCTTTGGACTTTGCATTTAAAATCCACTCCGACGTAGGAGCCAAGTGCATAGGCGCCAGGGTCAACGGCAAGATGGTGCCCATAGATCACAAGCTGGGTAACGGCGACATTGTTGAAATCATGACATCGCCTAACGCCAGCGGCCCGTCCATCGACTGGCTTAAGATGGTGCAGAGCAGTACCGCCAGGACGAAGATCAGACAGTATCTTAAGAAGGAAACAAAATCCGATGACATAGACCGGGGCAGACAGACTCTGGAAAGATACCTAAGGCGCAAGGGCTACGACATCAGGGATGTTATGAAGAATTCATACGTAACCCGGGTCTACAAGGAACTGAATTATCAGAGCACCGATGAGATGTTCAACCAGATTGCCAACGGTGGCTCCATTGTAGGTAAGGTAGGCTCCCGCCTCATAGGATACTTCGAAGAAGAGCGTGCAGAGGAAATAAAGAAGGAAGAAAACACCATCGAATCCATGAAGGTTTCCAGCACAGCCAAGAAGATTCCTAAGCACAAGGACAACTCGGGAATAATAGTAAAGGGCATTGACAACCTGATGATCAGAGTAGCCAAGTGCTGCAATCCTCTTCCCGGTGATGACATTATCGGATTTATTACAAAGGGCAGGGGAATATCCGTCCACAGGGCAGACTGTACAAATATACAGGCCCTACCTGAAGAAGAAAAGCAACGATTCATCGATGTGGAATGGGATACCAGCAGAGATGCGGAGTACGATGCCGAAGTCACAATTGTGGCAGGGGACAGAAGGGGACTCTTCTCGGACATTTCAAAGGTCTGCGAGAGCAACGACATAAGGATTACCGGCGTCCACACGGGAGCCATAAAGGATGGCATAGTAACCATAGTTTTAACTCTGGCCATTGTGAATATCAATCAGATGGAAAGACTGCTTGTGGCCTTTAAGAATGTACCCGGTGTAAATCAGGTATACAGATCAAAGGCATAGGTAGAAGCATAGAATAGACGGATAGATGGAGAGAAGAAAATGAAAGTAAGAATGATGTCAGGTATGATGGTTAATACCTATCTTGTAAACGATGAGGAAACAGGAAAGGGATTCATTGTGGATCCCGGCGACTTTGATCCGGCCAGCGTTTCGAAAATCGCCGAGGAAGGCATTGATATAGAGTACATAATACTGACCCACGGACACTGCGACCACATAGGCGGTGTTGAAAGATATAGAGACGAGTATCCGGATGTGAAAGTGGTAGCTGCCAAGGCAGAGATTCCAATGCTTGCGGACGCAGGACTTAACATGTCGACTATTATGTTCGGAAGACCTATTACAGTCGCGCCGGACATGACCGTGGAGGAAGGAGACACTCTTTCCTGTGGCAACATGAATATGAAATTTGTCATGACTCCGGGTCATTCCCCCGGCGGCATGTGCGTAATAATGGAAGGGGAAGACGTGGTTTTCTCGGGAGACACCCTCTTTCAGCAGTCAATCGGCAGGACGGACTTTGTAGGCGGGTCCTTCGATACCCTTATTAATTCCATAAAGGAAAAGCTCTTCGTACTGCCCGACGAGACCATCGTTTATCCGGGCCATATGGGACCGACGAAAATCGGATTTGAGAAGGAGTACAATCCCTTTGTATAGGATTAATATAGAAGGTGCCGCTCACATAAACGAATATGAAGAGCTGGTAAAAATATTTCTAAGGCCGGATGACTTTGAAATGACCGAAGAGAAGGGACCGGAGGTAGCCTGCTTCACGGAGCAGGAAGATAAAAATCTGACCAAACAGGAGTTATTCCGCTTTCTCGAGAAGGAGACAGGAGTCCATCCCAAGTGGGGGATAATAACAGGAATCAGGCCGGTAAAGCTCTTTGGCATGCTGGCTGCAGAAGGCGCTAAAAAGGCCTGTGAGAAATTTGAAAACTACTACCTTGTGAGCCGTGAGAAAACAGAGCTTACAAGGAATATATATGAATATCAGCAGGAGCTCTTCGGAGATGGGGAAAGTAATTCCGCAGGAATATATATAGGTATTCCCTTCTGCCCCACAAGATGCCTCTACTGTTCCTTCGCCTCCAACCCTATGGATGAAGGAAAAATTGAAAAATACCTGGAGGCTCTTTATAAAGAAATAGATTACTGCGGTGAGGCCATGGAGAAAATGGACTGGCACGCGGAATCAATATACATAGGCGGAGGGACGCCGACGACTCTTACACCGGAGCAGCTGGACGGGCTGCTTAGCCGCATGGAGGAAAAGCTGATTTCAGGCAGAGGAAATCTTTGCAGGGAAATAACCGTCGAGGCCGGACGGCCGGACACAGTCACTCCGGAAAAGATGCGGGTTATAAAATATCACGGCATCAGGCGCATCAGCATCAACCCTCAGAGCATGAAGCAGGAGACACTTAATGCCATAGGCAGGGACCACAGTCCCGAGGATGTGAAGGCGGCCTTTGAAATCGCCCGCTCCGAAGGCATAGAGGAAATAAATGCAGATATTATTGCCGGCCTTCCCGGTGAGGAGCTAAAGGACTTTGCATTCACTTTAGACGAAGTCATAGGACTTGGCGCTGATAACGTAACGGTCCACTCTCTGGCGGTAAAGCGGTCTTCCAGACTAAAGGAGAAAGACCCGGACTACCATTACAAGAGAGGCCGGGCAGTAGGCGAAATGCTGGACCATGCAGCAGACGTGCTGGGTGACCAGGGATACAGACCTTACTACCTTTACAGACAGAAGCACATGTCAGGTGCTCTGGAGAACATCGGATACTGTAAGAATGACGCTGCAGGCCTGTACAACGTGAGAATTATGGACGAGCACCAGAGAATCATAGCCATTGGAGCCGGCGGCATCAGCAAGGCATACAGTCCCGAGACCAGGACCTTAACCAGGGTGCCCAATGTAACAAACGAAGAAATTTACGTCGAAAGAATAGACGAAATGATAGAGAGAAAAGAAAAAGACTTATTCAGGAGGAAATGATTATGCTTACAAACGCCCCTAAGGGGACAAAGGATGTACTGCCCCAGGAAGTATACAAGTGGCACTACGTTGAGAAGGCTTTTGACGACATATGCAAAAGATACGGATTTAATGAAATGAGGACTCCCGTCTTTGAACACACTGAGCTCTTTAAGCGCGGCGTGGGAGATACGACGGACATCGTCCAGAAGGAAATGTACACATGGGAGCAGGCAAAGAGGAGCCTGACCTTAAGACCTGAGGGGACGGCGCCGGTTGTTCGCTCTTTGGTTGAACACAAGCTTTACGCAGAGGTGCAGCCCCAGAAATATTATTACAACATTCCATGCTTCCGCTACGAGAAGCCCCAGTCAGGAAGGCTGAGAGCATTCCACCAGTTCGGTATTGAGATATTCGGCACAGACAACATGATGGCAGATGCAGAGATTATTTCTCTGGCTAAGGACTTCCTGGATGAAATGGGAATAGAAGACGTGAAGCTCCACATTAACAGCATTGGCTGCCCCAACTGCCGCGAGGAATACAAGAAGGTGCTGAAGGAATTCCTGGCCCCTAAGTACGACCAGCTCTGCGACACCTGCAAGGACCGCTATGAGCGCAACCCAATCAGAATTCTCGACTGCAAGTCACCTGAGGATCAGGAGGCAGTAAAGGGCGCACCGAGAATGATAGACCACCTGTGCCAGGAATGTAAGGATGCATTCGATGAGCTTCAGGAGGATCTGGATGCCCTAGGCATTGAATACGAAATCGACCCGGGCATTGTAAGGGGCCTCGATTATTACACAAAGACAGCCTTTGAATTTATATCCGGCAAGCTGGGAGCACAGAACACAGTTTGCGGTGGCGGCAGATACGACCACCTGTCGGAGACTCTGGGAGGCCCGCCAATTCCGGGAGTGGGATTCGGCCTGGGTATTGAAAGACTGCTGCTCACAATGGAAGAGTCAGGCATAGAGATTCCAAAGCCGGAAGGAGCCGACGCCTTCATCGCCTTCGTGGGAGATGAGGCAAAGAAAAAAGCTCTGTCCCTTACCGGTGAGCTGAGAAGAAAGGGCCTTAAAATAGCCATGGACCCCATGGGCAGAAACATGAAGGGGCAGTTTAAATACGCAGACCGCCTCAGCGCCAGATACACTATCGTTATTGGCGATGACGAAATCGCCAAAGGCGTAGTCAGCGTTAAGGAAATGGAAAGCGGCGAGCAAAAGGAAGTTGCTTTTGACCAGGTTGAGACTGTAATCGGCCGGTAAGTCGGAAGTTAAATTAAGAATAGAGGAAAAGTGATGAGCAAGTTAATGAAGAGAACTCATATGTGCGGCACTCTCCGCGCAGATGATGAAGGAAAAAATGTAATAGTAAACGGCTGGATTGCCAAGAGAAGAAATCTGGGCGGTCTCATATTCTGCGATGTCAGAGACCGCACCGGTATCGTCCAGGTGGTATTTAACGACGATATTCCTGCGGAGCTTTTCGATAAGGCAGACAGCCTGAGAAGTGAATTTGTGGTCGGAGTCAGCGGCACCGTACGCATCAGAGAGTCAAAGAATATGGATATTCCCACAGGTGAAATTGAGATATTCGCAGACGACCTTGAGATATATTCCACCAGCGAGACGCCGCCTATTTATGTGAAAGACGACGACAATGTGGATGACAATCTGAGACTTAAGTTTAGATATCTGGATTTGAGGAAGCAGCAGATGCAGGACAATCTGGCATTCCGCCACAAGGTGGTAAAGATCTGCCGTGATTACTATGACGAAAACGGATTCCTGGAGGTTGAGACGCCCATTCTCATAAAGTCCACACCGGAAGGCGCCCGCGACTACGTAGTGCCCAGCCGTGTACATGGCGGAGAATTCTACGCTCTTCCTCAGTCACCTCAGATGTTCAAGCAGCTCCTCATGGTCAGCGGATGCGACCGCTACATGCAGATTGCAAAGTGCTTCAGAGACGAGGATCTGAGAGCCGACCGCCAGCCTGAGTTTACTCAGATCGACCTGGAAATGTCCTTCGTAGATGAAGACGACGTAATCGAAATGCAGGAAGGCTTCATCAAGAGACTCATGAAGGAAACAAAGAATGTGGACGTTGAGCTGCCGCTTCCAAGGCTCACCTATGAAGAGGCAATGGACAGATACGGCTCGGACAAGCCGGACACAAGATTCGGATTCGAGCTTAAGAATCTGACGGAGGTACCTGTAGTTGCAGCAGTTTCCAAGGAAGGCGAGGGTGCATTCCCGCCCTTCGTAGAGGCTGTAAATGCAGGTGGCAGCATTCGCGGTATCTGCATTGAAGGCGGAGCCGATGAATACACACGTAAGAAAATAGATAAGCTGACGGAGCACATTAAAACCTTCGGTGCCAAAGGCATGGTCTGGATAAAGGCTGCCGATGGCGACTGGACTTCTTCAGTTAACAAGTTCTTCGACCAGGATGGACTTAAGGCTATTGGTGAAGTATTCGGTGCTAAGGCCGGGGACATGATTCTCATTGTCAGCGGACCATCAAAGGTTGTATTTGATTCACTGGGATTCTTAAGACGCCACATTGCCGGCGAGCTGGGACTCCTTGATGACAATCAGTTTAACTTCCTCTGGGTTACGGACTTCCCACTCTTCGAGTACGATGAGGAAGAGGGAAGATTCCAGGCTATGCATCACCCATTCACAGCACCAAAGGATGAGGACATTGACAAGGTTGAAAGCGACCCGGGCAACGCCCATGCCAAGGCATACGACATCGTTCTTAACGGCGTTGAGCTGGGTGGCGGCAGCATAAGAATTCACGACCGTGAGCTCCAGAGCCATATGTTCAAGGCTCTGGGACTCTCCGATGAAGATATTGAAGCTAAGTTCGGATTCCTGGTAGAGGCCTTTAAGTACGGTGCGCCTCCTCATGGCGGACTTGCCTATGGCCTTGACCGTATGGTAATGCTCCTTGCAGGGGCTGACAGCATCCGCGAGGTTATGGCATTCCCCAAGAATCAATCGGCGCAGTGCATGGTCTGCGGAGCACCGGCACCTATTGAGAAGGAACAGCTGGAAGAACTGTACATAGACGTAGTGGAAAATGTACAGGAATAGGATTATCGTTAAAGAATGTCGTAATGACTAAAATGAGATCTGTCGGGATTTAGTGTAGAATTAATAGCGATATGAACGATATAATAGCAATATTAGGCGGCACATTTGACCCTATTCATAAGGGACACATATCATTCGCATACGACGTGCTGGAGCAAACAAGCGTGGAGGAAGTGGTCTTCATGCCTGCGGCCCTCCAGCCTTTTAAGCTGGATATAAAGACGGCCTCTTTTGAAGACAGAGTGAATATGATTAAGCTGGCAATAGATGATGAGTCTGATGCCCTTGACGAAATCGATAAAATCATGAGCGTCTCATCTCTTGAAAATGAACTTTCAGGGATTTCATACACCTACAGGACTCTGGACCATTTCCGCGAAAAAGTCCGCCCCGGCTGCGACCTTCATTTCATTACCGGCTCCGACACCTTCGTAAAGCTGGACATCTGGAAGAAGGCCGAACACCTTCTTTCCACCAACACCTTCGTCGTAGGCATTCGCCCAGGCTACCCCTCGGAAGAAGTCTACGAAAAAAAGGCGGAATACGAAGAAAAGTACGGCACCCGCTCTATTATCATTCACAACAAACGCGTAGACATATCCGCCACAGAAATCCGCGCCGCTTTAGAAAACAGATTTTCGGACGGCATCTCCGAAGCAGAGCGCAGCATCCTGGACGGCATGCTGGCCCCGGGAGTGGTGGAGTATATAAAAGAAAAGAAATTGTATAGGTAACAAGAGGATGGAGGATTTGGTTATGAGAAAATGTATATCGTTATTATTGGTATTTAGCTTGGTGGTGGGGGCAATTTCTTTTAGCTCTGCAGATGTCATCGCAGCGTCCGCCAAGCTATCCAGTAAATCTGTGACACTTGCAAAAGGCGGTGGAAAAACCGTTAAACTGAGCCGCGGAAAGGGCAAGTGGACTGTTGTAAATGCCGGAGTAGCTAAGTTAAAAAGTGCTAAAGGAAAGTCTGTCAGAGTCATTCCGGTGAAGGCAGGAAAAACTCTTCTTATCTGCAAGGTAAAGGGAAAGAAACTAAAATGCAAGATTCGTGTTCTAAATAACAAGATTGGCAAGATAAGTAAGGCTGAATATGAAAAAATGGGATTCCCGCTGCAAAAAGGTAAAAAAATCAGCGATAGTTTTACCCTAAGTGAAGGATGGAAATATAAGCAGGCAAATTACAATAAGAAGAAAGTTAAAGTGACTGTAAAAAAGAATGGGCAGAAGTATAAATTCACTGTTAAAGCATTGAAACCCGGACGTGCAGAGGTGAGCTTTATTGCAAGTAGCGGGGATCTGGAGGATTCCATGAAACTGGTTTTCAATATTTACAATGGATTCAGAGGTAAAGCAAAAGCAGCAAAGACGAAAAAGAATTATAAAAAGTGGCGCTCCAAATGGATATCCCAGTGTGTTTCAAAAGAAATGACCACGTGGGAAATAATCGATATGCTAGGTACGATGATCAGCAGTGGAAAATATAGTTATAAAAACGGGACGAAGGCCATAAGTCTCTGGTATAAGGGGACAGGCACCTGTGTGAGCGGCGCCCAGATGATGAATGATTTTCTTCGTGACATGGGGATAAACAGTAAAACAAAACGACCAAAGAACCAAGTAAGAAATGACATATTCGGCTACACCGTCATGTATGGTTCAAGTCACATGAACACACAAATAAAGCTTGGCGGTAAAAAGTATACTCTTAATCCGCAGCCCGGAGCGCGCTGGCCGGTGGGTATAGTAAGGAATTAGACAGGGAAGGTGATGGCAGAACGCCATCACCTTTTACAATAATTGCATCAATCTATCTTCTGTAGGAAAGCAGCTATGTAAAACTACGGAATCATCAATAATCAGAGCAGGTATATATTGTTCTCCTTCTTTCTGATCGCCGAAAAAGTTGCATCCTGGGCAGTATGCGTTGCTGCAGCGACTGCTGAGAGAATACTTTTCCAGCAGATTATTGCCGCTATTACTATCGCTATAATCAAAAGGGTCAATCTGGAGCACCTTAACAGCACTATCATCCAGACCCTTTGTTTTTAATACTCTTTTTACTAAGTCGGCGTAAGCCATTGTTCTCATGCAATATGAGCCTATAATCTGAATATCCATCTTGATTAAATAATATAATTATATTGCCCGTAATGCAAGGATGGCAAGTGCATACCTTGTTACCAATGTTTCAACGCTTTTCGAAATTATTCAGCGTCAAATTCCAAAAACAATCTCTTTTTAAGACAACTTTTTATTATCTTTTTGGTCACTTGCTTATCAACTAAGTTGATTGTTTAATATACGGAATATGGTGTTCGTATAGCGAACATTACTTACTGTGCAATTTCCATGTCATGGAAACTATTATGTTTTATTGATGTTGGTTAGCGGAAAGTTGTCCTGAAAGCGTTTTTTTTATCAAAAGGACGCTGAATATTGATTTACACTGCGTTCCATTACCCATCGAAAAGAGGCGCTTACAAAAAACGCAATTAGTAAAGTAAAAAACTGGCAAAAGATGACAAGAGAAACGTCCCCCTGTCATCTTTTTGGGAAATAGTTTGGTACTTTCATCAATTGTATGGTATTATACTATGAAACAAAAAATACTGATTGAGTAGGTGACCTGAGAATAGTATGTACGAAAAGTTGAAAAAGGAGGTTCTCGCCAAGCTCACGGAGAAGAGGCTGAATCACACGGAGGGTGTGAGGAGGACTGCGGCTCGGATGTGTGAGATTTACGGAGAGGACAAGGAAAAGGTTGATCTGGCGGTGTGCTTTCACGATCTTTACAGGGGGAAGCAGGCTGAGGAGCTGGACCGGCTCATAGATAAATACGGTATTCCGGAAAGGTACAAGGGGAATGCCAACCTGGCTCATGGCAAGCTGGCTGCGGCGGCCATGGAGCAGGATTATGGAATAACAGATGAGGATGTGCTTAGTGCAGTGAGCTTTCACACTACAGGCAGGGCTGCCATGAGCACTATGGAAAAGATAGTTTTTCTGGCAGATGCCATTGAGCCGGGAAGGGATTATCCCGGGGTGGATGCCTTAAGGAAAATGGCAGATGAAAGTCTGGATAAGGCATGCCTCATGTCCCTGGAAGGAACAATAAAGTTCCTGGAAGAGCAGGGCGTGGCGGACATCGATAGCGACACTATCGAGGCAAGGGACTATCTGCTCGAAACTATAAAATAGCAAACAAGATCTTGACTAAAGGATCATATACACTATAAATGGCAAAGATTATTGGCTGAATAAGAAGGGAGAAACAGACGAATGGATAGCAGAGATTACGCAATTCTGGCGGCTAAGGCTATGGATGCCAAGCACGCCGAAGACATAACCGTAATCGACATAGGTGAGAAATCGTCTTTTGCAGACTATCTCATCCTATGCTCGGGCAGCAACGAAAGGCTGATTGCTGCCCTGGTTGACGACGTTGAAGATAAGCTGGCAGAGGCAGGTCTTCTCGTTAAGAGCATCGAAGGAACAAAGGAGTCCGGCTGGATACTCATGGATTACGGCGATATGATTATTAGCGTACTTACAAAGGATATGAGAGAAAAATACAATATCGAGAAGGTCTGGGCGGACTGTGAAACAGTACATTTGGAGGACATTGAATAATGGAAAGAAAATACGATCATCAGAAAATAGAACAGAAGTGGCAGAAGGTCTGGGAAGACAATCATTCATTCCACGTAACGGAAGACCCGAACAAGGAAAAGTATTACACACTTGTAATGTATCCTTATCCCTCAGGTAAGCTCCACATGGGTCACCTGAGAAACTATGCAATCGGCGACGTAGTAGCCAGATCAAAGAAGATGGCAGGCTACAACGTGCTTCATCCAATGGGCTACGATGCATTCGGCCTTCCCGCTGAAAACGCAGCCATTGAACACGGCGTAGAGCCGGGCAAGTGGACCCACGAGAATATGGACGAAATGGACAGACAGCTTAAGACCATGGGTATTTCCTACGACTGGGACAGAAAGCTGGCTTCCTGCAACGAAGATTACATGAAGTGGATGCAGTGGATATTCATCCAGTTCTTCAAGAAGGGCGTTGCCTACAAGAAGGACACCGACGTTAACTGGTGCCCGTCATGTAATACGGTACTTGCCAACGAGCAGGTATGGGGCGGCACCTGCGAGCGCTGCAAATCAGTAGTTGAAAAGAAGAAGCTGTCACAGTGGAACTTTAAAATCACAGATTACGCTGAGAGACTTCTGGAGAATATAGATACAAAGCTGGGTGGATGGCCCGACAACGTTCGTACAATGCAGAGAAACTGGATTGGAAAGAGCAAGGGCGCAAACATTACATTCCCCATCGAGGACTCTGACAAGATTATCGAAGTCTTCACAACCAGAGCCGACACGACTTACGGCGTAACATTCATGGTACTCTCACCGGAGCATCCCTTCGTTGAAGAACTCATCAAGGGCAAGCCATGTGAAGAGGAAGCCAGAGCATATATCAAAGAATGCTCAATGAAGAGCGAAATCGAAAGAACGGCAGAAGGCAGAGAAAAGACCGGTGTATTCATCGATACTTACTGCATTAACAGACTTAACGACAAGAAGGTACCTATCTACATTTCAGACTACGTACTCATGGGATATGGTACAGGTGCTGTAATGGGCGTACCTGCTCACGACCAGCGTGACTTTGACTTTGCCACTAAGTTTGGTCTTGATATTATTCCGACCATTCAGCCGGAGGATCCTGAAGTCGACCCCAACAACCTGAAGGAAGCATTCCTTGCAGAAGGTAAGGTAATTAACTCAGGTGAATTTAACGGCATGGACTGGCACGATGCCATTGCTGCTGTTGAGAAGATGCTTGAGGAAAAAGGCTGGGGTCACCACACTATTACATACAGAATGAGAGACTGGATCATCTCCCGTCAGCGTTACTGGGGATGCCCGATTCCAATGATCTGGTGCGACGACTGCGGCTGGGTACCTGAGAAGGAAGAAAACCTCCCTGTAAAGCTCCCGACAGACGTTGAGTTTACAGGAAAGGGCGAGTCACCCATTACGACGAGCCCCACATTCCAGCAGGGCGTTACATGCCCATGCTGCGGCAAGCCGGCAAGAAGAGAAGTAGACACCATGGATACATTCCTCGATTCCTCATGGTACTTCTTAAGATATACCGATGCTCACAACATGGAAGAGCCTTTCAACAAGGAAAAGGCCAACTACTGGATGGATGTAGACCAGTACATCGGCGGTATTGAGCACGCCACAATGCACCTGCTCTATGCACGTTTCTTCCAGATGGTGCTTCACGATCTGGGCCTCACCGATTACGAAGAGCCATTCAGAAACCTGCTGACTCAGGGTATGGTAATTAAAGATGGACGTAAGATGAGTAAGTCCATCGGTAACGTAGTCAGCCCGGAAGAGATTATAAACAAGTACGGAGCTGACACTGCAAGACTGTTCATTCTCTTTGCGGCACCGCCGGACAGAGAGCTTGACTGGACAGATGCAGGCGTAGAAGGAAGCTACAGATTCGTTAACAGAGTCTACAGATTCGTATATGATTTCCACGAAGAGTTCGGAGCAGGCAGCAAAGAATTCACAGTGGAAAATGATGATGATAAAGAACTGGTATACATGGTTAACCGCGCAATTAAGAAGGTGGCTGACGATGTATCAGGAAAGTTTGCTTTTAACACGGCTATCAGTACCATTATGGAACTGGTAAACACAATGTACAAATACAAGAAAGGAGATAATGTAAACGTTCCGCTCCTCAGATATGCGGTTGAAACACTCATACTTATCCTTTCGCCATTTACACCACACGTTTGCGAAGAGATGTGGCAGTACATTGGCGGAGAAGGCCTTGTCTTCGATCAGAGCTGGCCGGAGTATGATGAAGATGCTCTCGTAATGGATACTGTAGAAATAGTTGTCCAGATAAACGGCAAGCTGAAGGATAAGATAAATATGCAGGCCGGAGCGGACGCCGGTGAAATGGAAAAAATAGCGCTTGAAAGCGATAAGATAAAAGAGCAGCTTGAGGGTAAACAGGTCGTAAAGGTTATAACGGTACCCGGAAAGATAGTAAACATAGTTGCTAAATAATTAGCTGCAAAACATGTCCATTCGCCGGAAAAGAACGGACGTATGACTTACAACAGAAAACAGAGAAACCAGGGACGTGCTCTGAAGATTATCCCACTGGGAGGGCTGCATGAGATCGGCAAAAACATGACAGCCCTGGAATACGGAGATGAGATGGTAATAATCGACTGCGGCATGTCCTTCCCGGATGACGAAATGTACGGAATTGATGTCGTCATCCCCGACTTCACGTATCTGATGGAAAATTCCAAGAAGATTAAGGGAGTCGTAATTACCCATGGCCACGAAGACCATATCGGGGCCGTGCCTTACCTTGTGGAAAAACTCAACGTTCCCATTTACGGAACGCCTCTTCCACTGGGACTGATTCAGCACAAGCTGGAAGAGCACGGGCTCAAGGGCAAGCTGAACAAGATTAAGGCAGGCAGCAGAATAAGGCTGGGCTGCTTTACGGTTGACGCCATCAGGACCACACACTCGGTTGCTGATGCTATTTGCCTGTGTATTGACACACCTGTGGGAAAGGTATTCCACACGGGAGACTTTAAAATCGACTACACACCTGTTGACGGTGAGCCTATAGACCTTGCTAAATTTGCCGAAATTGGAAAGCAAGGCGTGCTCCTTATGATGAGCGACTCCACCAACGCCACAAGGCCGGGCTACACCCAGTCGGAGAAGCTGGTAGGAGAGACTCTGGAGGGAATATTCGCCAGGTCCAAGCAGAGAATGATCGTTGCGACCTTCTCATCCAACGTCCACAGGATTCAGAAGATAATAGACCTGGCCAAGGCCAACAGACGTAAGGTGGCAGTATCGGGCCGCAGCATGGAAAACGTCGTAGGCCTGGCGGAGGAGCTTGGTTATCTTAAAATTCCGAAGGGAACCCTCGTTAACATAAACGAGACGAGAAACATTCCCGACCGCCAGCTGGTCATCATTACAACCGGCAGCCAGGGAGAGCCTATGAGCGCTCTTTCCAGAATGGCCACCAGCGACCACAAGGCAATACAGATAAAACAGGGAGACCAGATTATTCTGTCTTCCACACCTATTCCCGGAAACGAGAAGCTGGTTAGCAACGTAGTGAATCTGCTCTTTGAAAAGGGCGCCGAGGTAATATACTCAGACATTGCCGAGACTCACGTATCGGGCCACGCCTGTCAGGAAGAACTGAAGCTGGCACTGTCGCTTATTAAGCCGAAGTACTTCATGCCGGTTCACGGTGAGTTCAGACATCTCAAAGCTCACGCAGACCTGGCAGAGGAACTGGGAATTAAGAGAAAGAATATATTCCTGCTGGAAAACGGCGACTGCCTCCAGGTGAACAAGAGGCAGGCAAAGCAGCTTCACGGAATCGCCCACGCGGGAGCCGTCATGGTAGACGGCCTTGGAGTAGGTGACGTTGGTAGCATAGTAATGAGAGACAGACACTTGCTGTCGGAATCGGGACTGATTATAGTCGTTGCGTCCATAGACAGAGCCAGCGGGGAAATCGTCTCAGGTCCGGATCTGGTATCAAGAGGCTTCGTCTACGTGAGAGAAAACGAAGACCTGATGGATCAGGCCAGAGAGGTTGCGGTTAAGGCTCTGGATAAATGCATCCACCTTAACACCCGTGACTGGAACACAATGAAGAGCGCCGTAAGGGACGACCTGAGAAGGTTCATCTACGGCAAGACCGAGAGAAGCCCGGTAATACTGCCGGTGTTCATGGAAGTGTAAGAAAAGGAGATTGGTAAAATGAATGTATATGAAGAGGCTCATGCACTGGAGCGCGCTATAAAGGAATCTGAAGAATATAAGCAGTACAAGGAAGTGAAGGACAAGGTCGAGTCAAACGAGCAGATGAAGAATATGCTGGATGACTTTCATAAGAAGCAGCTGGAGGTTCAGACCAAAATGATGATGGGTGAGGAAGTCACCAGCGAAATGCAGCAGTCTGTACAGGATCTTTATCAGATCGTTGCCGCAGATCCGCTGGCTGCTCAGTACCTGCAGTGCGAAATGAGATTCCAGGTAATGATGCAGGATGTGTTTAACATTCTCGGGGAGACAGTTAAACTGTAATAGTGAATCACTGCATGCAAAATATATATGACTATTTGCATTTTTGTGCTATACTGTAAAAGAAGATAATACCAAGCATATTTGAGCCAGGGGGTATGACATTGTTTAAATGCATCATTTCTCTGGCTTTAATAGTTTACAGAAATGATTTGATAAAGATGACGTTCTGTACGGTGGTCAGATAAAGGAGGAGTGAAAGAAGATGAAGAGTTATAGGATAAACCATATTGCGCTTAGCTTTGCGGCAGCGCTGATCCTGGTCATCGGGCTCATGCTGAAGGTGAGCTCTCCGGTTCATGCTGCCGGAGCAGTTACGTACATGGATGCAAACGGAGATCAGCAGACGACTGAAAGCGCAGTCTCTGTGACCGGCTCCATGACTGAATTAAGTAATGGCTGGTATGTGGTAGACAGCGATGTGACCATCAGTAGTCGCTTGACGATTCAAGGCAACGTCCATCTTGTCCTTAAAGATGGAGCGAAATTGACCGCCGAAAAGGGCATTTCAGTTACCGATGGCCGTAGCCTTACTGTTTACGGTCAGTACAGAAATACTGGCAAGTTGATAGCAACATCGAATGAGTCAAATAATGCAGGGATTGGCGCTATCGAGAATGATCAGTTTTTCGGATATGTTACGATCAACGGCGGCGATATAAGTGCCCAAGGAGGGAGATACGCTGCAGGCATTGGGTCCGGCGTAACTAGCTTTGGCTCGATTACCATAAATGGAGGTAAAGTGAAAGCAGTTGGCGGAACCGGAGCTGCCGGTATAGGTGGCGCCGGAATCCCTAATACAGATATTAATCACGAAATAAAAGTCACGATCAATGGAGGCACTGTTATGGCAGAAGGCGGAGATGGAGGTGCCGGTATAGGCGGTGGCCTCAACTGCACGAAGGTCACTGTGTCTATCAATGGTGGAACTGTTGCCGCAAATGGAGGCCCTGATAATGATGTGGATGGTTGGCCTGTTAATAAGCCGGGTGACGGGATAGGTAGTGGTGCTATGTCATCTGCACTTGGCATGGCTTATGAGAGCAATCCCGTAACTATCGGTCAGGGTGTGACCGTTTACGCTGGTACCGTCCCGGATCCTACAGTCGATGTCACAAGTAGCTTTAGTAGGAATCACGAATATCGATATGCAAAGACAGAAGGGAATCATATTCACCGCTTCGCATATGATGCGGTTGGCAATACCATCAAGGCGACCTGTATAGAGGATCCCGATTGCGAGCTGGAAGAGCAGACAGCTACTCTTTCACTTAATAAAACTGAGTTCAAATATGGCGAAGAAATCACCCCGACGGTTACAGTCTCAAATGACTGGACTACGGCTAACAAACTTGTTACACCTCCTAAGAAAGCAGATGTGATATATGTGAACCGAACCGGCACACCGGAGTATAACAGCTCTACTGCGCCTACAGCAGCCGGTGATTACACAGCTATATTACCTATTACACATAACATAAATGGAGTCGATACAAGGTATGAAGCTCGTGTGGACTTTTCGATCGTAAAGACAGACAATCCGGCCGTTGTCGCAGAGAATGCAGCAGTCAAGAGCGGGGGGAATACTTTAGAACTGGCGCAATATGTAAATCTGAAAGGCGCTGCTGGCGATGTAAGTTATAGTATCACAGGCGACGATAAAGGCTGTACTATTAACGGAACTCAGTTCAAATCAGGTGACGAAGTCGGAGAAGTGTTCGTAAGGGTGATCGTCGCGGAGGATGATAAATATAATCTACTTGAGTCCACTATCAAAGTGACCATAAGTTCCAGAGATCAACAGACGATCAGCGCATCCAATGTGACAGCAACATATGGCGATAGCGGTAAGAAGGTAAAGGCGACCACAGATGGAGACGG
>DFGY01000067.1 GCA_002372505.1 Firmicutes bacterium UBA3738 | reverse complement strand
AAAGGATCTTGTCCTGAAGGGAATTCAGCTCGTCAAGCTTCTTGTTGAATTTCGCCACCTCGATCGTCACGAAATGGATGCTGTCCGTGGACAACTCCCCTGATTTCCGGTCCCTCATCTCGCTGTAGCGGACGATATCCTCATTCCGCTCACGTCCCTCCTCAACTATCCTTTCCGGTGTGAAACCCAGTATCGAGATCATGTACGATGGCTTCATCTCGTATGTGAAGCCTCCCACGTAATGGTCGTCGGTCTCCGGATTGAAAAGCGAATTACCTTCCTCTCCCACAATGGTATCCACTCCTGAATTCCGCTGCAAATTCCGTTCCTCCGCCATCTTATCCTTCTTGTACTTCCAGAACTGGTCCTGAATGATGTACGAGGAGTAGAACGTCATCCGCTCGAAGAAACGTTCCTGCTTCTCGACCTGGACTTCGACTACGACATCCTCGCCATTGGAGGTCCTGCACCTCATGTCAAGGTAAGACCGTTTGCCGGTCAAACGCTCGGTGAGCATCTCCTTGTTCAGGAATTCAACCTCGGTCGCGAAGTCCTCACCGAGGAAAGCGTTCAGAAGAAGGAGCATGTTACGCTCGTCGGAATAGACGATCTTGAATGCGACTTATCAAAAGTGTATTGTTATCACAAGTTAAGCAGAACTTTATCACATAAATGATTGATTATCACATTGAAGAGTTTGTGACTTGTAGTCTGCCACTTGTGATAACAATACAGTTATGCTAGACTTTTCAGCATAGCCAGCAGCTTAGGATTCTGTTGCCATTGCCTTTCTTCCGGTTGCTGCAAGCCGAGGTCAGAATAGGCTTTTTCTATTGCTTTATTCGTTACCGAAGGATCCATCTTAGCATATATCTCTGTTGTCTGGATAGATGCATGTCCAAGAATAAGCCTTATATACTCAAGATTGGTCCCCGCCTGAAGCAGGTGGCAAGCCCGGGAATGCCTGAGCATATGTGGATGAATGTTTTCCGGTATACCCTTATTTCCATTTTCCGTAGCTTTGCTTGCATACTTCTTTAAGATATACGTTATTCCGGCATTAGTAAGTTTACCATGATGGCGGTTGAAAAAGAGAGGATGTGAGTCCATGCCTGGTTGGTCAAGACCATATGCCTTCATATATGCTCTGAGCAAGTTGACTATCGGTTCGTCCAACGGGACAACCCTTCGCTTCGCTCCCTTGCCAAACAGTTCAACCCCATAAGGCTTCTGTAGTCTCAGCGACTTAGGCATGAGCCCTATCAATTCGTTGACGCGGGCTGCGCTATTGTACAGTAACGACAGCATCGTCAAGTCCTTTAAGCCGGAAAGGGTGTCGGCATTTACCGACTGGAGGATGGCCTTGAGTGCATCGAGAGACAAACAATCTACGCGATCATTTTCAGTTTTGCGCTTCATGGGCACTTCAAGTATGTAGCTCCACTGCCTCATGTGGCATGGGTCTTCGTACATCAAATAACGGCAGAATGACTTCAATGCGGCCAATCGGCTGTTCCTTGTTCCAACGGAGCAGTTGCGGACGCTCTCCAGCCAGTTGAGGAACGATGTGACAAGATCCTTGTTGAACATTTCAAGGGTGATTCTGTTGGGAGGTGTTATTTTCACTGAACTGAAGTACTCCACCAATAGAATGAACGTGTCACGGTAAGCGCGAACGGTCTTCTCAGAGCAACCGCGTTCCCGTACGAGATATTCTTTGAAGAAAGCCTCCAAGCAATATGCAAACTCTTTGTATCCCGGAGATTCGTTATGTGTTTTCATTAGTATATTGTCTTATGGCGCTGTAAATCACGTCATTTATTTCTGATGATATATTATGCCCGAGTTCAACGATTTCGGGATAAAGTTCCTCGCACAGGTGCAGGTAGTATTCTGTGTCTTTGGGATCCCGGTGTCCCATGAAAGCGGTGAGGATGGGCAGACAGAGGAACGGGTCTTTTCCGCTCTTGACCATTTTCATCAAGGCATGAACACAGGCAGTATGCCGGAAGCAATGGACATTTGGGCCGCCGGCTCTCCCATAATACGTGATGCCAGCGTTCTCTCTTGCTTTATGGAACCATAGCCTGACGGTCATGTTGGCACATTTCTGCCCTTTAGCACCGCAAAAGAAATACCCTTCCGGATGTCTTATCCCTTCGGTTGGTATCCTGTCCCGGTTCTTCAAGTACTCTTCAAGCACAGCTTTGAGAGACTCATTTATAGGCGCAAACCTTTCGTGATGGTTCTTCGTTTTTCGCAATCTGATGAGGTTCGCCTTCATGTCCACGTCCTTGTTCCTCAGTTCAAGGGCTTCTCCCAAACGCATACCCGTGCTGTACAGCAGCCTGAACAGGGACGGCATCATATGCAGGTAGTTGTGTATACACCTGTTTTTCAAACGGAGGTCGTCTATGGCATTGAACAGGGCTTCCAGTTCGTCATGCGAGAAAACATGCGGCACATAGTTTCTTTCAGGATAATTCCTCGGTGGTGGGATGTAACACTCGTTCCCCATCTTCGTGGAGAATGTGAGGAAAGTACGCATCATCGAACTTTCACGGGACAAGGTGACGGGGCTTACACTGTTGACCCTCGTTGCAAGCCATTCTTTGTAGATTTCCCTATCGATAAATGTTTTCCGGTACTCTCTTTCCACCAGGAAAGCATCCACGTGTTTGAAAAGGAATGCGTAACTGAACTCGTCCTGATTCATTGAGACCTTGAAGTCAAGGAATGCATACATGTATTCCTTCAGCGGACTTTTGTACGTGTACCTGTATTCAGTCATAGAGCAGCCCTCCTCCCTGGTTATAGAATGATGGAGCCACAGCCGGGACGGGAAGGGAACATTCCATAAGCCCACTGATATCGATGCCCAAATAGCACATGGTGGAGTTGACGCTCGAGTGCCCCAGCGCACTCGAGATTGTATCAAGTTTGGAACCGCTTTCAAGCATGGCATAAGCCAGGCTGTGGCGCAGGCAATGGGCGCCATGCCTCCTACCATTGACATCGATTCCCGCCTTCGATATGTACTTGGATACGGTATAAGATATCGCTCCGCTTTTCATCGGATGGTGCGGACAGGATTGCGACAGGAAAATCCGTTTCTGGCCATCTTGTGGTCTTCCGTTTTGAATGTAGTCGATGAGGGCGTTCCCCACTTCAGCAAGGAGCGGCAACTCTATGACTTTTCCGGTCTTTTTCTGTTCAAGTTTTATGACATCTCTCTCCCAATCTATGTTGGTGAACTCGAGGCCGGCAATATCTGACGCTCGTAGACCCAACCTGGAAGCCAGTCTCACCATTGCAAAGTCCCTCTTACCGAGGGGGTAGGTACGTTCAATGCTGTTCTCTATTTTGAGTATTTCTTCCTTGCTGTAGAAAGATGGGATTTTCTCCCGTCTTCTTGGTTTGATGTCTACGATTTCCAAAGAGTAATCCTTCTGCAGCAATTCTTTGTCATACAGGTATTTGAAAAAGATTCTGAGCACGGATGCAGTTCTGCTGTCGGTATTCTGACTTGACCCCATGTACCCTACGATTCCGCCGTAATCGATGTTCTGAAGGGTTATCCCCTGCATGTTGCAATAAATCGAAAATGGGCTTAACACATTGGCGTATCTATTAATGGAGCCCTGAGTATAGCGCAGTTCAGACTCACGATATTTGAGAAACTTTTCCGCAGCATCACCGATCTCGCCAGGATAATGCTTGACCGAGGTTTGTTTTTTGATGACGATGGGCTCACCTGCAAGAATCATGTGGAGTACTTCAATGGCGCGCCTGTCTGTCTTGAGGACAGTTGGACCCACTTCACTTGAAGATTGCTCCATTTGGACAAATCTGTTCCCAACCTCCGGTGAGTATATTTCCACCTTGTTGGCAACCATGTACTCATGAAGCCGTTCTGCGGTCTTCATGAATAAACTCATCCTCGTAGATGAATAACCTGCTTTTTCAAAAGCGGTTTTGAAGAAGACTCGTATGTCTTCTGTTTTAATTTGTTGTAGACTCATTATTGTGTCGTTTATTAATATGTAACAGGAGCCTACAAGATAGTGTTATTATAATATAGTTATCGAAAGTGGAATTTATAGACAGCGGTTTACATTAAACTTATGCACCTTCTTGTGATAACAATACACTTTTGATAACTCGGCTT
>DFGY01000086.1 GCA_002372505.1 Firmicutes bacterium UBA3738 | reverse complement strand
CCGTTACATCACTCGCTCCTACAGACACTTCTCCGGCCGGTACTCCCGTTACTCCTTCCGGATTGCCGGTATCTGCCGAAACTTTAAACTTAAACTCTCCAGCATTAAAACTCTTTCCTTTTGGATTTGATGCATTGCTTACATCCGTAAGCGTCTTGCTTCCTGTAATGCTTTGGCTTGCAGGCGATGCAGCATCGAATCTCCACTCACCTTTAAGAACCACGTCACTTGCGGGCATGGTAAACTTGCCGCCGGAAATATCAGATTCAGCAATTCCCGATTCTGGAGTCCAACCGCTGAATATCCACTTGCCCGGTTTTCCGTCCTTGTCTGTCGTTTTAGTCGTTGTAAGTGGAGCTGCCACTGTAACTTCTTCACCTTTGGCATAGTCATTGGCCTCAGGTACATCACCATCTTTAAAGTCTGACGGTTTATCCGTACCTGTGACTTTATATGTCACCTTCATTTTGGGTTCTGTAAATTTATTTTTAAAAGGTGCAACACTGGGCTTATCCTTTACAATTGTTCCATTGTATCCACCCTCACCTTGGGTAATTTGCCATCCGGTCCCCGGATTCGTTTCAGTAACTTTATATTTAACTCCCGCCGGCAATTTATCCAGCGTTATTGATTCGCCGGCTTTTAATTGAAATTCCCAAGTGTTTTCTTCACCGGTTACTTGTTTAAAGAAATTACCTTCCCCATAATAGTCATTTGGATTAAGGGCATTTGTTGCCCGTATACTACCCTCGTCATCTTCAGCATATACGACATCGGGCATGAAGATATCGAAAATGAATGGGAGTTTTACTCCGGTGGCCCACCTGGCTTCATTGGTGAAAGCAACTGCATTACCGCTTACTTTTTTACCTATTAAAGTATCTGTTCCATTATCTGCAGTCACAAACACGTACTCTGAAGTGTCAGGATCATAACTACCATAATCAATATTTTCAGCTTCGGTATTTGTAAATTCAACATCCTTATTTACCGGATCACCAAATTTACCACGTACTCCGCTAGACTCAGCCACCATGTAAGTCTGGTTTGCATCCAGATCTGTGAACTCATAAGTCGCTACATACTTGTCTGTACGGCCCTCCACAGATTTAAAATCATTTAAATCGGCTACTTTTTCGCTAACTTTTTTCCATCCCTCCTCTGCAGTTTCATCTGCCTTGTAAAGATAAAAACTCAGTGGCGTGTCCCATGTGAAATTATTCTTATTACCATTAATAGCACTTGCTAAATCGGAAAATGTTGTGCTGATAGTCTTCTCCACCGTAATGCTGGTCGTTTTCGGTATCTGAGGTTCCGGATTTTCCGGCTGTGGTTCCGAAGACGGTTCTTCCAGTTTAATCCTGAATAAAAATTCCTTATTGGGATTATTGGGGTCGCCATCACCCGGCTCTACGCTTTTTGACACCGTAAGACTGCCATTCTCCGGTTGGGATGGGCTACCGTATGTATTCTCAAAGTCAGCGTCGGAATTAACTCCCTTTTGTATCTTTCCGGTGTAGCCCTGTGATCCTTTTGTAATTGACCAATTCTCATCTGTCGAAGGCAGCTCTCTGACTTTATAAGATGAATGCGCCGGAATATTCTCAAGAAAAACTTCATCTCCGCCCGCAAGTTTAAATAGCCATTTGTCTCCTTCACTCTTTTCGAAGAAACTCCCGCCACCATAGTAATCGTTCGGATCAAGTGCTATTTCTTTGGAAGTTCCACCCTGTTCATCAGGCGTCCATTTAAAGTCCGACAATTCGAATGAAAAGGCATTGTTTCCGGAAGCCTGCGGGGCTCCTTTCACGGTTTTAGATACTTTAAGATTTCCCACACCATACTCATTGGTAAAGGTGATAGTATCATCTACGCCCTTTTTAATGGTTCCGTTATATCCATTCAGCCCTTCGGTAACAGTCCAGTTGTTATCTCCTTTGGCTATCTGCTTCACAGTGTAAGATGTACCCGTGGGGAACTTCGAAAAAGGAACTGTTTGGCCGTTTTTAAGTTGGTATTCCCATGTATTCTCCTCTGTGTCTACCTGCTTGAAAAACAAACCTCCACCATAGTAATCATTGGGGTTTACTGTACCACCCGATGTATCCTTAAGTGTCACGTGATACGTAAAAGACGTTCCCTGTGGATCGGGGTCGTTTTTCACATTATTTTTCACCTTAAGACCGCCGGCGGTTTTGTTTGTAAAGACTATCCCTTTAGCTTTTGTCTTATCTCCTTCTGCACTTATGTCCGTATAGTTTACTTCTTTTACGACATATTCATTATATTGCACATCAAGCGTCACTTCCATGCGGACATTTTTATCATCGTAAACATAATCCTCATCGGCCAGCTTGTTCTCCTTGAACAAAAAACTGATTTTATACTTCCCCATTGCCATTGAATAATAGCCACCGAACATATACCAACCAAAATCGATTTTGCCCTCATTTTGCACCCTAACTTCATTGTTTTTAGTCGGTAGATTATACACCTTCATGCCAGTTGACGAAGTATTTTCCCACTCTCCGGTTTCTTTATTCATTTTCTCTATGGACTCCACATCCACACTGAATGTAAAATCACCTTCCTTTATGGTATTGCTAATATCTTGTTTGTTCTCTCCCGTCAACAACTCTTTTTTGCCTGTTGCTTCTACGTAGTCACTAAAATATCCCTGTCCACTTTCTTCAGTCAAAAAGCAACACATGATATGTTCAAGCTTTGTGCCTTTTGGTAGCCAGAAGCTGTTTGACTCTCCAGCTTCAAATTTATACATATCGTAGCTCATCTCATTCACATAACGAGACAAAGTTGATTCCCCACCTGTAGCGATTCCTTGGTCGAAAGTGATTCCTGAATATGTGCCGCTTATGTCATTCTTTGTTTCGCCGGTTTGCTCATCCACTAAACGAAAGGCGATATAGGCTGATATTTCTTTGCCGTCTCCGTTTTTTACGGGATTTTTGTAGGTTGTCTTTTGAAGTCCTTCCATTGGAGTTGATTTAATGTAGCTCCCCGGCTCCCAATAATAATAGGTGGGAGAATACCATTCTCCATTGGAGTTGATTTCCTCCAACTTAGTAGTATCACACGTAAGTGCTTTAACACCGCTTGGTACTTCTATTATCTGACCAAAACTATTGCTTGGCATTTCGACAGTAAAACTACCGTTGCTCACAACCACTTCCTTTTCTTTGGCACCGGCAATCTCAATTTTATATGTTCCATCGTACGCGCTCGTAACATTTCCATCTTCACCTAAATAATAAAATGTTAGTCTCGCATTTAAACCACTATGTGTCTGTTGCGCCCGGAAAGACCATAGATTGTAACTTTCCGCAGCCTCGGCTCGCTCCGGAAACGATGTTATCATTGTTCCAAACACCAAAACAAGGGCAAGCAAAAATGCAAATGCCTTAAGGACTCTCTGTTCAGCACCTTTGCTGAATAATAGATTTTTCATTATAGGGAACCTCTTATTCTCTCATAGCGTTAACTTCTTCACTCCACTATCCCTAATTTTATCTTCCACCGAATAATTCGTCTAACTGCTTCATCAAGCAATTTAACATCCAATTCCCCATTTGCCACCGCACTTACAATGTCCCTCACATCATTTGCGGCATCGGTGGAGATAATCATATCGTTCCCCGCTTTGATCGCCAGCGGAGCAAGACTTTCTTCAATGTCGTACTCCTGTGGCGAAATCATCCATATATCATCCGTTAATATCACACCATCAAAACCCAGTTCATTTCTTAATAACTCATGTGCTTTTTCCGAAAGAGACACCGGTCTCTTATCATCTATTCCCTTTGCGAGCACATGACTCATCATTACCCCTCCGGCACCTGCTTTTATGCCTTCTTTGAACGGGATGAAATCTTTTGCTTTGAAATCTTCAACACTTTTTTTATCTGTAGCCTGAATGCCACCATGGGAATCCCCGGTATCTC
This sequence comes from Firmicutes bacterium UBA3738, assembly GCA_002372505.1. GTDB lineage: Bacteria > Bacillota > Clostridia > Peptostreptococcales > Anaerovoracaceae > UBA3738. The sequence continues at coordinate 15,729 of DFGY01000086.1, read as the reverse complement.
CGTATCCGGGGAAATGTTTTAACACGGAACCTATCCCGGAATCAGTCATTGCTTTTACGATTCCGTTTATAAGCTCACCGGTCTTTGTAAAATCAGCCCCCAAAGATCTTTCATACATAAAAGAATCGTTTGACGTGGGCACATCCGCTACAGGTGCTAGATTTAAATTGATTCCGCATGCAAGCAGTCTTTTGCTTTTTTCTGCAGCATCATCATATAGTGCCTTTTCGCCATGTTGCTTCCATATCTCCTGCGGAGCTTCTGCCGGACCATCAGGAAAAAGGTTCTCATTTGAAGATGCTCTTACTACAGTTCCTCCTTCTTCGTCTACGGCAATGAACGGTGTCAGTTTCAGTGCCTCTCTGTAACTGTCTGTCATATCGGAAACTTCAGTTTCCGTAAAAGGATTACCATCTGCATCACGGAAATCCTTTTCATACAATATATATCCGCCAAACTCCCACTGTTTCAGCTCCTCTACCTGATTAACATCAGGCAACCGAGCAAGCACTACCTGGCCGGCTTTTTGTTTGACGTCCATTGCAGCCAGTATTTCCCCTGCCCTGTCTTTGGGCTCATCTGTTTCGCTTTCGGTTATTGTGGGTTCTTCATGTTTGCTATCATCTTTTTTACTATCTCCACAACCGAACAAACACATCATGACAATAACCAACATCACCAGAGCTATTGTCAATCTTTTTGAGGCAGTCACTTCCAAAATATGCCCTCCAATACATAACTATTTAATATTTTATAATTATTGTCCTATATAGTCAATATGTTATTATTAAATCGGCAATTATTAGGCTTCTATTTTGATTTCCTCCATTTATGAACCAAATATGCCTGACCCGGTTTTTCATATGTCACGGACATAACTTTCCTGCCGGTTTTACCGCTTAGTTCGTAAAATCCACCCTTGTGATCAAGATCCGTTGTCTCACCTTCATCGACCAAATAAATGTCCGACGAAATTTTTTGAACCATTCCCCAGTTAACTGTATCCACATCAAGTCCAATGCTTTTAACCACATGTACCCTTTTATTATCTTCGTCAACTTCCAACTCCAGAATTCGTGATTTTGTCCCCTCTATCCGATTGTCATACATCAAGAGATTCCCCTCATCCGTAAAGGATATGGAATGTTGGCACTGAAACCTTGATTTCTCATCGAGGTTAAACTCATCACCTTTTCCGCCCATTATCCACATGACATCACCATTTTTACGGTTCAGTTTAACTATTGAGCATTGGTTGCGAAAAGAAACCAGCAAATTTCCATCTTTGGGATCAACCGTCATGGAGTTGAAATGCATGTAATCCATATAATCAATCGAAAAATGATCCCTTCCACTGGTTTTATCCATCTTATATTCATAGAATTCCGGGTGATCCGAAGATTTAAACTCCCACTTAACTTTGCCGTTTTCAACTTCCTCAATATACTCCACTGTTGCATTCCTTTCATTTTTCAACTTTCCTTCGGTCGGCAAATTCCCCGGCTCTTCCAAAAGTGACGTGGCAACTATGTAGTTATCCTTATCGAAAACGATGGCATCATGGGAATCCACAGCCAGAGTTATATCTTTATATAATGTTTTTTCTCCAGGCAGATATCTTATTCTCTTTTCCTCGACCATTTTCTCATCCAACAACACTATATCGGCAGCTGCAGTGCTGCTTGATGTGTTATTTGTTCTCTCAAAATAAAAGAATCCGTTTCTTTCCTGCTGCTGAAATCCACTGCAGCGACCACTGCCGTCTGAATTGTTCCCACCGGTTTTCTTGTACTTCACAATCTCGCCTTTTTCATTAAGTACAAGTAAATAGTGACCACTGTCAATATTCAGGGTAGTCAGAAAACTGCCTTTCACATCCGACTGCCCTATAACAGTGTTTTTCGGGAAATCTTCCGGAAGACTTTCCCCCACTTCACCACCTACGTTCGCTTTCCCTCCATAAATCAAAACGGCAAGCCCGGCGCAGATTGCAACCAACACTATTGCTGTAGCTACAACTATCTTTTTTCTATTTTCAGTTTTCTGTCCAGCATTCTTATTTTTTTTCATAACGTCCTACTCTAATACGAACTCCTTATAGGTATCATACCACGTTCCGTCCAGGGATACATAGACTCTATACTTTCCTTTCAGACCGGCTACCTGTATGCCGTATCTGCCAGAGTTTATTATCCTTGGCATTTCGCCTTTCTTCTTATAGGTGAACAGCCTGCCGCCACCATCTTCATCACTAAAGAATATTTTAATCTCCGTTTTCTCATCATATTCGCAATCTACTACTGCACGGTTTATAAGCAGATCGAAGCTCCCGCCCACCTTGTCGGAAAAGCTTTCTGCGCCCTTTATCTTGGAATCCATTTCTCCGGCTTCTACTTCTTTTCCGACGTGCTTTTTCTGATCCTGCCCGTCTATTTTAACATATTTGTCCACGGAGTAGTTGCGCTCAACATCCCCACCGCGATAGAAGCGGGATTTATATACCTTGTGCATTACTCCGGGGAATGTGGCGCGCCACAGAACCTTATCGTTTTCATCAAGCTCAAGCATGAGACCGTTTGTGTATTGATTGTCTGTAATTTCCGCAGTCTTGGGATTCTTGTAAGCCTCTTTCTTTACCGCTGAGCCATAGCTTAAAAGTTTGTGACCGTCATCCCTGAATTCCAGGCTGCCGCTCATTTTGGAGAAAATCTTTTTATCTCCGTCGTAGGTCCATTCCGTTTTGACAGTCTTTGCATCTTCGTCGACTCTGATGATTTCATTGGATGAATATCTGTCCAGAAAATTTGAAAGATGCTGATCCACGTCCTTTATTATATCAATATCGTTGTTGTGATAGGCTATTGTTCCGTCCGGCATGAACATAGCCGCATGTTGTCCGTAGGGGTAACGCGTACCATCTACGGGTCTTAGCAAATACTTTTTGAATTCGTCAGGCATAGATGCCGGGTCTGCGAAAATCCATTTGATCTCCCCGGAGTCCATGTTAATCCTCGTGACCATGCCGGTGGCTCTGATGGATATGAGCACATCACCTGACTTTTCGTCGAAATTAATGCCGTTAATCACCATATTAAACGGCTCCCCAAGTGACTCAACCCAGTCCGGCGCAATGTCACTGAATATTTCATAAAGGTCAATGCTCTTTTTTATTTTCATGGTTTTCCCATCGACAATGTACACCACGGCCTGAAGGAAGGGAGAATCATCTTTGTTGCCGCTGATTAAAAAATCCTTCCCATCATTTATCGGTTCAATTTCGTGATGATAACCGTATTCGCCAATATACTGCTTGTGTATTTTCCCCAGATAATCCATCTCGAGAAAGCCTGAGTAATTAATTCTTATGCCGCCTGTTCCCTGATATGGATCGCTAATGAGGAAGTTACCGTCATCTAAAAATACGACCGCCCCTTCGTTATCCCCGGTGTCCAGGTACCAGAGCAGTTTTCCATTCTTGTCATATATAGAAGTGTTTTCGTAATCCGGAGACACAAGGAAGAATTCATCGGACAATCCCTTACCTGTCTTTTCGACGCTCAAGACTTCACCTTCATACTTAGGCATTTTTATGGTTACTTCACTTTTGGTTCCTTTTTCATCAGTAAGCTCAACCTTGTTTGTATAATCATCGTAGAGCCCATAAACCGGCAGTGCATGAACTGTGCTGCTCTCAAAATCTGCCGCATGAGTGCCGTTAATGTTCATTTTTATTGTCGTCGGGTCTTCTGTGTTAAAAATGATAATTGCGGTTTGCGGCGCTATAACGTAAGGGTTTTTAAGCACAAAAGGTTCGGACAATGTATATCTTTTGTCCTTCATGGCTTTTTCGATTTTTTCATCAGCCTGCCTCTGCTTCTTAATGGTATTTCCCATTATGTCACTTGTCTTTACCTTCTCTTTGCTTTCCTGCTGAGTACAACCTGAAAGAATTATAAGGGAAATTGCCACCATTCCCACTAACAACTTGACTAAGTGCCCTCTCATTTAACTAACTCCTTTTCTTTACTGCATATAAATAACTATCCTAAACCCGGTAAACTCGTTTTTCGTATTACTGTTATACTTTCTCACTCTCGGATTCATAGATTCTTCGTCATAAGTGCTGCCTCTGCTAACGCAGTCGTCGTGATACTCGTAGTAAGCATTGGAAGAATACTCTGTCGTCCACTCTGTAACATTGCCGGCAAGATCATGTATGTTATTCAAAACATCTTCATTGGATCCGGTATTGTTTAGCTTGCCTTTAAATTCCTTTGCTCTCGTACTAATGTCATCTATTTTTTTGTCTCCGATAAATTTCATGGTCATGTCCCATGCATAACTGCTTATGAGCACACTTTTAGCATCATCTCCCTTGTAAAAGTTTTCGCTCAATTTCAGTGCATCATCTCTGGTCACAAAACTGTACACCGGGAGTTCCTTCTTCGAGGCAAGCTCACCACCATCTTCTTTCCCTGCCTCGTACCTGGAAATGTAGAATCCGCCATACTCCTTCACGCTATCCTTGAAATGAGATATATCACTATCCGTGCCGTGTGTTACGGACTCCTTTCTTCCCTCGCCATAGTAAATGCTGTCTATCACTTCATCGCCGACTTCTTTATCATTTTTGTAATCGTAACGAAATGCCTTAGCCTCCGGTACCCAGACAAATTCATTGCCGTCTTCGTCAGCAATTACAAAACCTTCTTTAACCGAGCCTTCTTTATGCTCAAAACCATCAGGAATAGGCGGCTCATTTGAGTTTTCCTTACAACCTGGTAAAGCACATATGACAAATAATACAATAACAAAAAAAACAAATAAAGTTAACGAGGGTTTTTCACGCTTATCAACTGTTACTTGTTTTTTTAATGACATTATTTACCCCAATACTTAAATCTTCGCCAGCATTTTCAGAAGGCCTTTGCCGTAACCTGCAGATGCTGCCCAGCCCTGGCCTTTTGGGTTTTCCTGCATTCCCAGCCATTCAACATAGGGGGCGCAGCCTCTGGCTACGTATTTAAATCTTTTGTCGACGCACTTCTTATTGAGATCCTTTTTGTTTGCGTAGGCTTTGAGATGCTGCACCTGGGCTCTTACTCCGACGCGTACGCTTTTAAAGGATAAACCTCTTTTGCCGCCGCCTGTCGCACCCAGACCGGCAAAATTGTGCTGGCTCCTTTTTACGTCACCTCTATATGTGAGCCAGCCTGTTTCCAGCATAGCCTGAACGAAGGCCACTTCGCCGCGTATGCCTTCTGCCTTGGCTTCTTCCACATATATTTTGCAGAATTCAGTTAGAGTCTTGGCGTCGGTCTTCTTGTAATACTTAGGATACTTGTGACCGCTCTTCTTAAAATACTTGGCCAGTCTCTTTGCGGTAATATCGCTGGTACCTGTGATTTTGTACTTTGTGCATACGGTCCTGACGGAAGAAAACTTGCTATAGGTAGTGCCGTCATCCGCTTTTCCCATAGCACGGATTTTATAGTAATAGAAGTTCTTCTTAAGTTTCTTATTGATGTATACGGTTCTGTCCTTGGAAACAGTAGCAATGCGTTTATATTTGCCCTTCTTTTTTGTGGCTCTGTAAATCTGATAATTTGTGGCATTCTTTGACTTGCTCCACGTAAGTTTAGCTTTGTATGAAGCACCGTATTTTTCAGCTTTAAAATCTTCCGGAGTGTCCGGAATAATCTTGTCCTCAGCTAAAGTAAAACTGGCCGTAGCCATTAGGCTGACAACTACTGTCATGAGCAGTAATGCTCTGAATTTCCCTTTCTTCTTCATAATACACTTTCCCCTTTCCTTTGCTACAAATTACCATATTAAAAGAATCCTGCCGATAGCAGAATTCAAGTTTTCACAAGACCTTCATATTCAATTTAGCTATTGCTTTACAATAATGTGTTTTATCTAAACAAAATACTCTATAAGTGGTGCTATTGCATGTCGAGCCCTACAAAATATTACCTTAAAAACCGAATCCACGCTCCAGGAGCCACATTATCACAGGAAGAGTCACCATGGATACCACAGTGTGAAGCGCACATAATGGCCAATTCCTTAGAACTAAAGTTGTACTTTTCCTGTGCACCTGACATGAATACGTTAAGTGCCTGGATAGGTTTGCATGCTGACCTGATATATGTAACAGTTTCCGGATCCCCTGCCTTGGCAATGAGATTCCCCTTGCTGTCACATACCGCCACGTGGCAGTAATGGCGTGATTCCACAATATCTCCTCTCGTAACTTCAGCTAACAATGCCGGCATAATGATTCCTCCTTTCAGGATATCCTTATTATAACACTCTGAAATGTAAAAAAACATCGGGATAACTTCTTTTATAAAAATATTCTGAAAGTATAAAGCAAGGCGTTTTCAATGTTTTCAGAATATTTATAATAAACAATTAATACTTAGGTATGGTGCCCAAATCAGTCTTTTCATACCGATGACCAATTGAACCTGTAGGCGAAAGGTTTAGCATTATAGGTGCGTAGGTACTGACGCACTTATTCAATATTCTTGTTCATTTTTATTCATTCATGGAGGTGATTTGATGAGTGAAAGTAAAGGCCAATTTAACTCCAACTTTGGATTTATCATGGCATCGGTAGGTTCCGCGGTAGGACTCGGTAACTTGTGGGGATTCCCTTACAAGATGGGTTCTAACGGTGGATTCGCATTTCTAATTTTATACTTACTTATGTTGTGTATGGTAGGATTTACTATCATGCTCGGTGAATTTGCTATTGGTCGCAGCACAGGTAAAGCTCCAATCGAAGCTTTCAGAGAACTGAACGGCAAATTCATAATCGTTGGCTACATGGCATTCATAGCAGGCTTCGGTATATTGGCGTTCTACATGACACTGGGTGCTTACGCTATGAAATACTTTTCAGCTAACTTTGCGGCAATATTTACCCACGGTGGTATATTTGCAACTACTGACACGGGAGCATACTTCAATGACTTTATCGGAAACGGTGGTCAGGTAGTACTGTTTATGGCAATATTCTGCATACTGAACATGATAATCGTTATGGGCGGCGTCAGTGGCGGTATTGAGAAATTTACAACAATCGCTATGCCGGCACTGTTCATAATGCTTGTTATCGTAATTATCAGAGTACTGACCCTGGATGGTTCCGGTGGTGGCCTTGAATTTATGTTCAAGCCTAACATGGAAGTATTCAAAGGTGCCGGTTGGATAAGCGTACTTGGTGTTGCAGGCGGACAGATGTTCTTCTCACTGTCTCTTGGTATGGGTGCTATTCTTACTTACGGATCATATCTTTCCAAGAAAGAGAGTCTAGTAAAGAACGCATTCATCGTACCTATCGCAGATACCATGGTAGCCCTCATGGCCGGTCTGGCTGTAATGCCGGCTTGCTTCGCCTTCGGTCTTGAACCTGCAGGCGGCCCGGGACTCCTGTTCATCACACTGCAACAGGTATTCAACGACATGGGCTCCTTCGGGCCTGTTATTGGATTTATCTTCTACTTCCTGGTATTTATAGCTGCTATTACATCATCCATTTCCGTAATCGAATCTTCAGCATCAGCTATCATAGATGCCCGCATAAGAAAGGGCAAGGGATACAGCAGAAAGGCAATCGTTGCCATCGTAACAGGGATCGTATTCTGCCTCAACCTGCCCACATCACTGGATGCTCTCGGTGGTGGCGGACTCCCGCAGCCTCTGGGATTCTGCTGGCTCGACTTCTATGATCTGCTTGCAGAAGGTATCCTGATGCCGCTTGGATCCCTGATCCTTGGTATCTTCGTAGGATACGTTATGAAGATGGATTGGCTGAAGAACGAGTGCGAAGCAGAAGGACAGAAATACTCACTGGCCGGCTTCTGGGCAGCAACATTCAAAGTTACTGCTCCTATCGGCATGGTATTCATCCTTCTGGGACAGATCGACGGATTCTTCGGACTTGGCTGGTTCAGCTAATAATCAGATCTATACTTAAGGATCTTAAGAACAAGGATTGTCATCCATGTGAATGGCTAAGGAATAAGAAAAAGTACAGGAAAAAGCAGGCACCAACTGGCCTGCTTTTTCTTTTTCCCGCCTTCTAATACCTGCCGATGACTGTTTAAGCATTGATTTTTCTACATTTTTCTCTTCCCTCATCATACTTTTTTCAACCTGTAATACTTTGGGTGAAAATCCTTCTTTCATTAATCTTCATACTTTGAGCTAATTGTTAAAAAAGTGGCAATCCCATAAAATTGCACCGATAGTTTTTCTTATTCCTTATTTTTATTCACTTATTTGTTAGGAGGTGTTTCACTTGAGTGAAAGCAAAGGCCAATTTAACTCCAACTTTGGATTTATCATGGCATCAGTAGGTTCCGCCGTAGGTCTCGGAAACCTGTGGGGATTCCCTTACAAGATGGGTACTTCCGGCGGCGGCGCATTCTTATTACTTTACGTTATCGTAGTAATCTTCGTAGGTTTCGCTGTAACACTGGGCGAATTCACCATCGGTCGTAAAGCCGGTAAAGGTGTAATCGAAGCTTACAAAATGATTGGCAAAAACTATGCAATAGTAGGTGTTTTCGCAATTATCGCCGCTATTTCACTACTCAGCTTCTACTGCACACTGGGTGCATACTGCATGAAGTACTTCGCATCAAACTTCGTTGCTATCTTCACACACGGAGGTATCTTCGAAGCAGACGCTACACAGTACTTCAATGACTTTATCTCAAACGGTGGCGTAGTAGTTGCATTTACAGCTATCTTCTGCATACTCAACCTGGTTATTATCATGGGTGGTGTATCAGGCGGTATTGAAAAGTTCACTACAATTGCGATGCCGGCACTGTTCATCATGCTGATTATCGTTATCATCAAGTCCATTTCACTGCCTGGTTCAAGCGCAGGTCTCGAATTCATGTTCAAGCCTGACATGAGCGTATTCGCAGGAACAGGATGGATTTCAATCCTAGCTACAGCAGGCGGACAGGTATTCTTCTCACTTTCACTTGGTATGGCTGCTATGATCACTTACGGATCATACCTCTCCAAGAAGGAAAGTCTTGTTAAGAACTCCATCATCGTTCCTGTAGCTGACTCACTTGTAGCTATCATGGCCGGTCTGGCTGTAATGCCGGCTGTATTCGCCATGGGTCTTGAGCCTGCAGGCGGCCCCGGACTTCTGTTCATCACACTGCAGACAGTATTCAACGACATGGGAGCTGTAGGTCCGATCTTCGGATTCGTACTGTACTTCCTCGTATTCATCGCTGCTATTACATCTTCAATCTCCGTACTTGAAGGTGTATCCTCAGCATGGATCGACGCTAAAGTTGCTAAAGGACAGGATTACAGCCGTAAAAAGATCACATCCATCGTTACAGGTGCTGTATTCATTCTGAATCTGCCTACATCCCTGGATGCTCTCGGTGGCGGCAGCCTGCCACAGCCTCTGGGATTCTGCTGGCTGGACTTCTACGATCTGCTTGCAGAAGGTATCCTGATGCCGCTTGGTTCACTGATCATGGTTATCATCATCGGCTACAAGCTGCACATGGATTGGATGGCAGAAGAAATCGAACTGGAAGGCAACAAGATGGGTGCCAAAGGTTTCTGGAACTTCTGCTACAAAGTAACAGCTCCAATCGGAATGCTCTTCATTCTCGTTGGACAGATCGACTCATTCTTCAAACTTGGAATATTCAGCTAGTCTATTTCGTAAGAATGACAAATTAATTAAGCCAATAAGCCTTCTTGGTAGAATGGCTGAGGAATAAGAATAAGTACTGAAAAGACGGGTCCTAAAAGGCTCGTCTTTTCATTGTCGTTTTACTGTTTTCTTCGTTATAATTACTGCTCTGCACCCTCGGGTTCGGCTCCCGGCTTATAGTTTTTATCATGTATTAGACAGATTATTTCCGACCTGCTCCTTACCTCAGCCTTCCTGAAGGTGTTGTAAATGTGGCTCTTTACCGTGCTCTTGGAGATAAAGAGCTGCTCGGCAATTTCGTTATTGGACATTCCACGGTATATGAGCCTCAGAATGTCTATTTCCCTGTTGGTCATGCCGTAGTCTTCCGCCATTTCCGTGAGTCTGGTCTCCAGATCGAAAGGAGCAGCAACATCTTCGCCAATGTTGGAATATGCTTCGGCAAAGTCAACGTGATATACAAAGTAAATGGTAGCGATGTTGACGATGAGCCAGAATATTATCGTGAAGTCGAGAGGTGTTCTGATAAACCTTGAGTTGCCCCAGTATACTGACATTTCACCCCAAATGAATGAGAAATAGTTCCAGATGAGCATTGCCGTGACAATTATCATGTATCCGGGCACTGCCTTCTTCCCTTCCAGAATCAACTTGCTCATGAATACTACGCTTAAGAGCAGCATGGAAATGAGTAGAATGATATCCGTGAAAAGCAACAGGAATTTAATCGTGTAAAAGAATTCTCCGTGGAAGAATATTGATATTAACAGCCATACTGCGGCATATGTCAGGGCATAGATTTTGAATACCTTCAGAGTTCCTGCAAACTGGTCAGTACCGATTATCCTCTGCTCTAGGCTAACCCAGAAATAAAACAGCACGGCAATCATGCAGCTTCCCAGCCTTAGGGTAAGAGTATTGGATATACTTAAGAATGTGTAATTTTCGAAGTATATAAACCAGTCGTAGAAGCACATGATAAGCATGGCTACAAGAAAAATTAAAATCGCATTGTTAAGTGCCGACTTATTCTGCTTCTTCGATAAGACTGACATGGTTATTCCGGCTATAGCCAGAAATGCCGCCAGTAAGTATGATAGTAATATTATTGTTTTTAATAGTCCCATAGATTTGCACCTTCTGATTATTTCTATATGGTACCATTTTTTAAGACCACTGCAAGTGGGCAAAAGTCGCAATTATAATACCACATCTAATACTTAAGGTTTAGAACGTCGCAATCATGCCTTTTCTCAGCCTATTATCCTACTAAAAAGAGGTCGCAGCATGGTTGCGACCTCTCTCACTATCTTTATGTTATTTATAATCTTTGAAGTCCGGGAATTCTATTTCCTTGCCGGTATTAATCTTTATATCCTTAATATCGTAGACCATTTCGCCTTCCATTTTCTGACTGTTGCTTGAATCCCCCGTTGCAGCACCCATGTCTAGCTTAATAGGCATAGTAAGCTTCTGAGATGTGATGTTTCCGTCTTTAACAGTTGCTTCAAAAGTAGTATCTCCGATATCTGCGCCCTTAAGGCCTTCAAAGATCTGTCCCAGGCCGACGTCTTCGCTTCCTTCAGCCTTCTTAGTCATGGCTTCTACGAGTTTTTTGGAATCTACGGTAAATATCAGCTTGTCTCCTTCCATTTTTGATTCCTTTACATAGTCGCTAATGTCAAATCCTTTGAAGGAATCCAGCATGGAATTAACTTGCTTCTGTGCATCTGCATCAAGGGCCTGCTTGGTTTTTGTGCCATCAGATTCCATGTACATGGTCTTATCTTTGACATACATTTTTATATCCATGTTCTGACCCAGCATTTCCATATTCACGTCCGCCTTAAGCTGGAAATCCTTTTCGTCATCTGTGGTGGATTTTATATAATCCGCCTTCATGCCCATTTTAATTTCCATATCCTGCTTATCATAAGTTATCTTATAGTTCATGTCTGAATCGAAGCTCATATCTTTGGCATTTTCCATGTTTTTCGCCGCTTCTTTATAGACTTCAAGAGGATCCTCTCCTCCGCCACATCCTGCCATTATGGCTGCCGTCGCAAACACCATAGTCAAGGCTAAAAGAATACTGATTATTTTTCTGTTTTTCATAATAATAGTTCCTCCATTTTTCTCGGACAATACATACACCCTCATTATACCACTTTGCGTTTCACGGGGACAGGCTTTTTGTTTCATACGTGAAAAAACTACAAATAAAAAGAAAGTGTTGCTAAGATGACAAGGGGACGGTTCTCCCGTCATCTTTCACCAAGATTTTCCAAAAGATGACGGGAGAACCGTCCCCCTGTCACCTTTTACACACAGCGCTTACCACTAATAGTAGAGTCGCGATGGCTCCCCAGATTGCGCCTATGGTAATGGCTGCGTCTCGGAAGACTTCTTCCTGCATTATATTGACCAGGTTATCCTTTCTGATGTTGAGCTGCCACAGGTCGTTATCGAAGAAAACATGGTGGAACTTTGTGAACAGGTAGGTAAAGTCGCTCATTCCCATAATTACGAGAATTGCGGCGATTATAAGGACAGCTATGAAGGCCTTGATATAGCCTGCCGTCAGGATGCGGAAATACAGGGGGCGCCATTCTCCATCTCGCTTCTTCCTGATTCTTAAGGCCAGTAATACAAGCAGGCCTGCCATCAAAACAATTGATATTCTGCGGAGCCAGATTCCTTTTATAAACAATTCCCTGCAATCGGCCAGATGTAATTTCTCACGTTTTGTAAAGAAAGGGCCTTTTTTTCCGTCAATGGTCGCCTGTACGTCATCGAGGGATTCCTTATCACCGATGCAGTATGCCAGCATCTCTTCCGTAACGTAGACTGCGTCGTCAAGGGACATTTCCCCGGTGACGTAGCTTGTTACGTCATACTTTTTGTATTCCTTTTCCCACCATCCGGGAATCCAGTAGCAAACTGCCTGAGTTGCAGTGATTAACAGCACAACAAGGAGGAGCACCCCGCATATAAAGGCTGCAATTCTTTCCGATATACTGCCACTGTCACGTTTTTTTATTATTTCCACTGCTACTCTCCGGGCGGCTTTTTCATTCCGCCCCCTCTTTCTCTCACATTCCGTTAGTGCATTATACCATAAAAAGACGGCCCTGTATTCCCGGGCCGCCTCTTCAATTCCCATTTTCAATTTATTTCAACTCGTAAGTTGATTATTCTACGTTAATCTCCGCTGTGGAGTACAGTGCTGCCTTTCCTGCCATCTTTATGATGTCGCCTTCAACTGTGCAGTAAAGTGTGCCGCCGCGCTTTGAAGCCTGGTAAGCAACGATGTCGTTATTGCCCTTTTCCTGTGCCCAGTATGGTACGATGTGGCAGTGGCCTGAACCGCATACCGGGTCTTCCGCTACTGAAAGCTTCGGTGCATAGGATCTGGAAACGCAGTCTTCGTCTTTGCCGGGAGCTGTAATGTGCAGAAGGAGTCCATCCAATTCTGCAACCTTTGCCTGGTCAACTTCAACGTTCCTTACGAATTCTTCGTCGTCCAGCACTGCCAGAAGGTCTCTGCCCATGAATGCCTTAAGAGGTCTTCTGCCGATGGCAGCCTCCATAGCGTCCGTTACTTCTACCTCTTCCAGGTTGTATGCCGGGAATACCAGCTCGTACATGTCGTCTTTTCTTACTACTGTGAGGTCGCCGCTCATTGTGCTGAATGTAACTTCTGTGATTTCAGGCTCTACGAAGTTGAATATTACATATGCCGTTCCCAATGTAGCGTGTCCGCAAAGGTCGATTTCGCCGCCCGGTGTGAACCATCTCAGGTTGTACTTGTCGCCGTTTTTGTATGTGAAGGCTGTCTCTGAAAGGTTGTTCTCAATTGTAATGCTCTGCATCAGGTCTTCATCCATGGGTCCATCGAGAACGAGAACTGCTGCCGGGTTGCCGTGGAATACCTTGTCTGTGAATGCGTCTACTACGTACTGTTTCATTTTTAGTTCCTCCTGTTTTTACTTTTTTATTAATAAAAGGTTATTGTCTTTATCTTTATGGCTATACTATATCCGAGAATGTGTATGCATTCAATACTTAAATTGTGTGCATAACAATTTTAATCGTGTTAACCGCTTTTTTCAAATCTTCCACCCTCCGTGGAGAAACTCCGTTGAGACGCACAGCGTTATATGGCACCGCATTTCCTACGGCAAATCTCTGCACAGCATTTACCTGGACTTTCTCGGAATGCAGTTCTTCCTCCAGTTTCATGGCATCCATTCCATCAGGAAGTACCAGCCATTTGAATGGAGAGGTCTTTCCTCCCCTGAGATCGTATTCCTTAAGGCCCTTCTCTATTATCTTGTTTCTGCTCTCCGTTTCATTTCTATAAGCCTTAACCAGCTTTTCAAAGTGCTCCCCGACAATTATCCTCGATGATAATTCCAAAGTCAGGGGAGATATGGAAAGGTTCATTGCCGAAAGAGAATTGCCGATTGCATTCCTGTATTTTTCCGGCGCAGATATGTATGCCACCCTAAGCCCCGGGGCAACCACTTTAGAAATGCTGGAAATATGAATGGTGTTTTCCGGCGCAAGAGCAGCCACTGTACTCAGCTTCCTCTCACTTAAGAGAGCAAATATAGCGTCCTCAATTACGGGAATGTTATACTTCTTTGCAACGCCTGCTATCATCTCTTTGCACTCGTGGCTCATGACGTGGGTTGTGGGATTCTGATAGTCCGGCGTTATATATATTCCCTTTAGTTTCTCATTTTTTATAGAATGAATGAGTCCCTCTTTGCTCATTTCCCCATTCCTGCTTCGAATGGGTACAAGGCGTATTCCAAGCATTGCCGCAAGAGCCTTAAGCCCCGGAAAAACCAGCTCGTCCGTCCCCAGTCTGTCCCCGGGCTTAAACAGCGCCATGAGAATTGCAGCCAAACCGTTCTGCCCGCCGTGGGAAAAGAAAATCGACTCTGTCTCCGGCTTAAAATCCGTTCTGGAAATCAGTTTTACCGCCGCCTCTTTATGCCAGAGCCCCTTGCTCTGATAGTAATATTCAAAGATATGACCGTCCTTATTGTCTGCGATAATTTCTCCCAGCACTTCGTTCATTATGTCGTTTGAGAGAATAGTCGGAGAAAGGGAACCCATTTCCACAACGCCGCTGCTGCCTGAATGTGGCGCCAGAGCCTCGGAAGAAATGGCTTTGTATGCAACGAAGGTGCCGCTTCCAACGGCACCGGTGAGTATGCCCTCTTCCTCGCATTTTTTGAAGGCCCGGGAAACAGTGCTCACGTTAATATCCAGATAATCAGCCAGCTCCCTTTGGGGTGGCAGCTTCGTCCCCGGGAGCAAATTGCCATTATCTATATCTTCCTTCAGCTTCGATATTAGTTCATCGTTAATAGAGCCGGTACTTTTAGTCAGGACCGGCCTCCAGCTCATAGGATAATCATCAAAAGAATTAACAGGCATCCTTACTCACCTTCTTCGAAGTCATCATCAATGGGCACCGGAACAATTATCTCCTTAGCCATTTCGAGAGTCTCCTCCGGAACATAAATATCAATGTCCTGAGTAGTGTTGGAACCTAAAGCAATCTCCATAAAATTTGATGAGCCACGATAATTCTTCACACAGGGAATCCCCTCAGCCCTGAGCTTGGACTCGAGTATGTCCGCCTGAAAGGAGTCGCGCACAGTGGTAAGATAAACCCCATCACGCCACTTCTTATTCTTATCTCTATCAAATAACGCCATATCTTTATCCTTTCTTTTCTGCTATTATAACACAACCGTTTCACGGGGACAGGCTTTTTGTTTCACCATATTTTGGAAGGTGACAAGGGGGACGGTTCTCTTGGGATTGTTTTATTCGACATAGAAGGACGGGATACTGTATTTAGAGACTCTTTGGAACGTCGGTACTTAGCGAATACGAGCGTCAGCGAAGTATGAGCTTAGATAACCGCTACGTGACAACTGAAGCGAGAGCGGGTCTATAAATACATTATCCCGTCCTATTATGGGACAAAAAGATGACAG
>DFGY01000071.1 GCA_002372505.1 Firmicutes bacterium UBA3738 | reverse complement strand
TGATCCGGCGTTCGTGAAGGAGCTTGATTTTGTCATGGAAAAGGACGGCAGACTAATCGGGCAGAATGTCTTTGTGAGGACTGTTATCAATGCGGATGACGGCAGAGTCATCGATGTCTTGACGATGGGACCTATATGCATCGCGCCTGAGCTGAAGCGGAAGGGATACGGCAAGCTGTTGCTTGACTATTCCCTTGAAAAAGTTGCGGAGATGGAATTCGGTGCGGTTCTGTTCGAAGGCAACATAGACTTCTACGGGAAGAGTGGTTTTGACTATGCACGAAAATTTGGTATACGCTACCATGATTTGCCGGAAGGCGCAGATGATTCATTCTTCCTGTGCAAAGAACTGATACCGGGATATCTGGATGAAGTCATAGGAGTGTATCAGACCCCGCAGGCATATTATGTGGATGATGCTGATGTAGAAGAGTTCGACAAGAACTTCCCCGCAAAGGAGAAGCTGAAACTGCCAGACCAAATCTTTGGCTAAGCCTGGTCGGAACAGTTTCTTGACAAGCAAAAACAGTATGCTATCTTAAGCTTACCGACAAGTTGTCGGTACAAAAGAATTATCTAATGGACAATCTTTGGGCCATGTTACTGTTTCGACAGATTCGTATTTGAAAGAATAATAAGAGGTTAGAATAATGGGTACAGTCTGGGTACAAACGGGGACGACGCTACTTGCCTCCTTTATATTTCAACGTTTGTACCAGAGGGACGATACTTCGAGTCCCATGCCCTCCGCCAAAAGACCGTTGAAAGCACAAGACTTCCAACGGTCTCTTTTTATTTTTGTCGCACGTTTGTCGCACAGATCTTTTTTGTGGTTTAAGAAAAGTATAGAACAGGTGTGGATAACGACTACAGAAACTTAAATGTTTTTGTCCATCTCAGCCCTTTAGAATCTAAGGCTGAATATGATATAATTATGTGGCATAAGATATTATGAAGGTAAAATCGGAGGAAAGCATTGAAGATATTTATATATTTGGATGAATCGGGTTCAATACATAAGAATAGTCCAACTGATTATTTTGTGATTGGAGGATATATTGCTTTCGGAGAGCCTAATCAAGTTCATAAAATAATTAATAAATATAAAAAAATCAATAAGAAGCATAAAGAGAGAAGAGGAATTCCGCTATCAAGGGAACTGAAAACACGCGAGATGACTGTCCAGGAAAAAATGGAGGTGTTGAATGGAATTCAGGTGTTGGAAAATTTCTACGGATGTGCAATTCAGTTTAACAAAAGCAATATGCGGAAAGCAATTGAAAAGACTAACATTTTCTTTAATTTCGGAGTAAAACTACTATTCCAAGATGTCATATTGCAATTGCTGCCAAACAACGAACCATTTGAGTTCGTGCTAGCTGTTGATAACAGAAATATCAGTGTTGATGACTTTAAGGATCTTCAAAAATATCTTGAAACCGAGTTCTGTTATAATGATTACTCCTTTTCTGTAAAATATTATGATTCAGCAACGCATTATGGAATACAACTGGCGGATTTTGTGGTCAATACAATGTATATGCGATCAAAGGACATTGATGTGGTTCGAGATGTTGTAAAGGCGATAGAACCCTCTAAATTTAGACTTGGCGTTTTTCCGGGAAAGGGCAAAAAAGGGCGAATGGATAAGATCGACTTAAGCGCCTCAATTGACAAAAAGTAATGTGGGTGCTATACTTTACATGGAGTAAGACCTAGGTAAGGTAGCTAAATGCTAAGCGTGCTGTGTGTACGTTGCCCCCTAGGCATTTCATTTTTTTGAAGGAATAATATGAAAAAATAGTTTCGTGAAGAAAGAACTATTGATTATGAATCAATAGATAGAAATACGTAGGAGATCAATTATTTGAAGATGCTCAACGGGTGGATATTATAGGTTCATTGGTAAAGAAATTAAATGATAACAGCGTAAATGAGCATAACTTTAACAAGAGTAATTATTTTAGGAAGAATATTAAATCAATAATTGAAACATTACTTAGCGGGATCTATTAGAACAGTTTATCACATTTGGGTATAACTCTGGGTACAAACGGGGACGACGCTACTTGCCTCCTTTATATTTCAACGTTTGTACCAGGGGGACGATACTTCGAGTCCCATGCCCTCCGCCAAAGCAAGAAAAGAAGCCTTGCATAGGCTTCTTCCTTTTTTCGGAAAACAATGATTAATCGTAAATAGATTCGCTGTCGTACTCAAGTATGTCTCCGGTGTTTGCATCGATTTCCATCTCGTATTCCATATCACCGGAAACGAAATCAATCTGATACACTTCGTAGCCGTCGTCGTACTCGAAGGATGATTCAGTAAATGTTACATCCTTTTCGGACAGACCTGCCTTACCCAGGGCTATGCTCTTTGCTTTTTCCAGGCTCACCTTAGCTGTAACGTTTTTTTGGTTGGAAGTGCCGGATGCATTAGATGCGGCGGAATTGTTTTCCGGCTGAGCGACTTTGCTCTCCATGTCGAAGTCGTAGGAAATAATATCACCGGAGTATGCATCTATTTCATAGTCGTATTCTTTTCCATCTTTGTAGAATTCCACATCGTAGGCCTGTATACCATCATCCATGTCCAGATGGGCCAGCGCAAATGTGACTTCACTTTCTTTCAGGCCGGCGTGTTTGAGCGCAATAGCCTTGGCTTCCTCTTCACCGATAGTCTGGCCTTTTGTCTCAGTGGTTTGCACTTCGTTGGCAGATTGTTCTGCCGGGGCTGTATCGTTTGTGGAGGTAGCGCTGCCGCTTGAGCAGGCTGCGACTGCTATCATGCAGAAGCATATTGTCAGGACCATTATTATTTTCCTCATTGAACACCACTCCTTTCTTGATTGTTTAGATACTACAACACAAAGATGAATGTGCAATTAATAATTATGAAATTTTTTAAAGTGTAACAAAAAGCCTGTCCCCGTGAAACGGTGTGGAATGTGGGTTGGGTTTGTGGTATAATTCCATAGTTATATTTTTGGTAGATTAAGAGGTAATTTATGAAGAGAATATGTACTCTTTTGTTGACTATATTGCTTGTTGTTTCCCTGGCTATGCCTATGGGTGTTTTTGCCGAGGGTGAGGAAAACCAGAACGGCGGCCAGCAGCAGACTGAGCAGCAGCCGAATAACCAGGGGGAGACCGGTGGCAATGGAGGCACCAATTCCCAGGAAAGTCAGCAGCAAAATACAGGCGGCAACGAAGGTGGTTCCGGCAATTCCGGCGGCACTCAAGATCAAAGCAATTCCGGCGGTACGCAAAATCAGAGTAATTCCGGTGGCGGCAATAACAACAATAGCAACAACAATAGTAACAACAACAGCGATAACGACAATAATAACGATAGGAATAACAACAATAACAGAAACGATGAGCGGAGTACGGGTAACGATACTACGAATAATAGCAAAGAGGCTGTAACCAAGAAGAAAAAGACTACCCAGAAAAAGAGCGAAGTTTCATTTATATTCACAAGCGATATCCATTCCCATCTTGACGGCATAGATGGAGTGGGCGGCTTCCCGAGGCTTAAGACTCAGATAGATAAAATAAAGGAAGATTATCCTGAGTCATTTGTTTTCGATGCCGGTGATTTTTCCATGGGTACAGCATTCCAGACTATATTCAGAACCGAGGCTTCGGAGCTTAAAATGATGGGTCAGCTTGATTACGACGTAGTGGCCTTCGGAAATCACGATTTTGACTATGGCCCCGATGGTACGGCGAACATGCTTAATACTGCCGAGAAGGCCAGAGAAATAGAGAAGACTGAAAAAAGAGAGATGGACGAAAAGACCAGAAGATACGTTACTCTCACTACATACGATCAGGTAATGCCGTCTCTTGTTGTTGGAAACATTGACTGGCAGGCCACTCTGGCAGATAAGGAACTGTCAAAAGAGGCAAAGAAGCTGAAAAAGGCCATGGACAAATACGGCGTCAGCGACTATACGGTTGTTGAGAAGAACGGCGTAAAGGTCGCTGTTTTCGGACTTGTGGGGGAAGAAGCCCAGGGTCAGTCCCCTTATGCAGGTATTAAATGGAGAGATCCCATAAAGCGTGCAGAGGAGATTGTGGAAGAAATAAAGAGGAATGACGAGGCGGACATGATTGTGTGCCTGTCCCATTCCGGATACACAGAAGAAGAAGGCGATAGTTCCGAGGATGCGAGACTTGCCGAAGAGGTTTCGGACATTGACGTAATAGTCAGCGGACATGCAAACACAGTTCTCAAAAGACCGGTAGTGGTTAATGATACTTACATCGTGGCTGCAGGCCAGTACACCGAACATGTGGGCAATCTGGTGCTGAAAAAGCAGGACGAAGGATATGGCCTTAAGAGATACAGAATGTACAATCTTAACAAATCCGTAGAGAAAGACGGCGAGACCCAGACCGAAGTAAATAGCTACAAGGACAAGATTAACGAGAAATATTTCAGCAAGTACGGCTTCACCTATGGAGAAAAAATTGCCGACAACAATTATAAATTCCCGACTCTTGAAAAGTTTGAAGAGGATCGTGAAGACAACAATCTTGGAAACATTGTTGCGGACTCCTTCATTCACGCAGTCAAAGAGGCTGAGGGAGATAAATACGAAAAGGTGGATGTAGCCATTGTGCCTTCAAACTCCATTCACGGTACCATCGGCAAAGGAAAGGTGACCGCATCTGAATTGTTCACCGTATGCTCAATGGGCATGGGCGAGGACGGCAAGGCCGGTTATCCTCTGGTCACCGGATATATTACGGGCAAAGAGCTAAAGCGTGTGGCTGAAATTGATGCCAGCATTGCCAAGAGTACGCTGTCGGCAATACTGAACGTCAGCGGCATGAGCTACGGATTTAACGACAGACGTCTTTATCTCAACAGAGCCGTAGATATTGAGCTTGTGGACGGGGACAAAAGAGAAAGTATAGACAATAGTAAACTGTACCGTGTCGTCGTTGGTTTAAAAGCCTGCAACACCCTTGAGACGATAGATAAAAGATCCAAGGGCCTTTTATCCATAATACTTAAGGACAGGGATGGTAATGAAATAAAGGACTTCGCAAAACATATTGTGAAGCATAAGGATAAAGAGGTAAAAGAGTGGTACGCCCTGGCTCAGTACATTGACTCCTTCGAAGACGGGGAAATACCTGCAAAGTACGAAGGATCCGATGGCAGAGTGAGAGACGAGACCAGTCTTGCGCCCTGGGCAATAGTCAAGCAGCCGAACAACTACGGAGTCATTCTCGCAGCTCTGATTATGATTCCCATAGTAATACTTATAGGAATCATACTGTACATAAGGAAGAGAAGATATCAAAGACGCGGCTACGAAAAGGCTATGTTCGGCGAGGGAAGAAGACAGAGACGTTCAATATTTAAGTCGAAGAGAATGGGAATAAGCAAAGGAAAGCGTAACAGGTATTAGTATAATGAAACGTATAGTAGCGGCTACAAAGAATAAAGGAAAGATTCGCGAAATAGAGGCCATTACATCGGAGTTCGGCATGAGGGTCATTTCCCGTGACGATGCCGGAGTGCCCTATGTGGAAGTGGAAGAAACGGGCATTACCTTTGAAGAGAATTCAAGAATAAAGGCCGAGGCCATAATGAAGCTTTGCGGGGAAATAACCATTGCTGACGATTCAGGGTTGGAGGTTGACTGTCTGGGCGGTGCGCCCGGTGTTTTATCCGCGCGCTATGCAGGTGTGGATGGAGACGATAAGGCCAACAACGAAAAGCTCATAGCCAACGTGGGGAAGTTTCCTGAAAGTGAGAGAAGTGCCAGATTTGTTTCAGTTATAACCATGGTCTTTCCCGATGGAAGACTGCTTCAGGCCAGAGGCACAGTTGAGGGACATATCGTCCTTGAACCAAGGGGCGAAGGCGGCTTCGGTTACGATCCACTTTTTGTTCCATGTGGCCATGAAAGAACCTTTGGCCAGTTCGAACCTGAAGAGAAGAACGCCATAAGCCACAGGGCCAACGCACTGAGAAAGCTGAGAGAATTGCTTAAGGAAGAGGATTTAGCGGGTTATGAAGAGGAAAAGTAGATTCCGCCAAATGGTTTCCCTGGGATTCCAGCAGCTGAACGATCCTTACTATCAGGGTATGGCAGCGCAGATTGCTTTTTATCTCATGCTGTCTTTAGTCCCCACGGTGCTGCTCATTTCACAGATACTCGGTGCAGTGCTGGGTACGACCCTTCATGAGGCAATAGGCTGGGTGCTTGAGAATGCCGAAGGTACCCTTGGAACCACTCTGAAAGGACTGCTGACATATAAGTCCGGCGGATTTACGAATGTAATATATATATTAATCGCTTTATGGTCCGCATCCCGGGCTCAGTTTTCCATGATGAGAATCAACAACTTCATGTTCTCCGAAGGCTGGTCCACAGGGACGGGTTACTGGCATGAAAGATTCAGGGCGGTCATTAACATTTTCCTTACGATTCTGACCATTATTGCCGCATTGGTATTCATGTCCTACGGCGGCAAAATATTTACCCTCATAACAAACAAGCCGGAGGTCTGGCTGCTGCTCAGATGGCCCATAGCATTGGTGCTGTTCCTCTTTGTTATCGGAGTGTACTACTACACTCTGCCGGAAAAGAAAGTTAAAGTAAGAGAAATAATCCCAGGCACCATATTTGCGGCAGTGGGATTATTAATGGTTACATATCTTTATTCAAAGTATACATCTTCGGTTGCAGACTACGATATTATATATGGATCTCTTGCAACCATCGTGGCCCTCATGTTCTGGTTCTTCTTCCTGGCGTGGGTCTTCTGTCTGGGAATGTTGTTCAACAAGGTCTGGGCCGACACGAAAAAGTAATTATTTCTTTTGCTATTTAAGAATCCTTATGCTGACGATTCCTTCGAAGTCCATTGTTTCAAGGAATTCTTCCGCGCTGACATTTTCATCGCCGTCAATGTCTATTAATGTACAGGCGTAGCCGCCGCGGCTGGTGTTGGTCATGTTGCGGATGTTAATATCCAGGTCGGCAAGTATTCCGGTAATTTTACCGAGTATGCTTGGGATGTTTCTGTTGAGTATAGCAATTCTTGCGTTTGCATCCGGGTCCAGCTCGCCCAGGGAACAGTTAGGATAGTTAACGGAATTTATAATATTTCCTTTTTCCAGATAATCCATAAGCTCTTCCGAAGCCATCTCTGCGCAGTTGTCTTCAGCTTCACCGGTGCTGGCGCCCAGGTGAGGCGTAGCGATTATTTTATCGTGGCCGATGAGAGTGCTGTTGGGGAAGTCTGTCAGATAATAACTGAGCTTGCCGCTTTCAAGTGCCTCGAGCAGGGCGTCCTCGTTTACCAGAGTGTCTCTGGCATAGTTGAGAAGTACTGCGCCGTCCTTCATCTGGTCGAAACGGCGGGAATCCATCATTCCCTTGTTCTGATCCGTTACGGGAACGTGAATTGTTACGTAGTCGCTTGTCTCAAGAAGCTCACCCAGATCCTCCGTTACAGGAATTTTGTTTGAGAGTTCATGGGCTGATTTAAGGGATATGTATGGATCGTATCCCGTAACCTTCATGCCTAAATTTCTTGCTGCGTTGGCAACCAGTACGCCAATTGCGCCAAGACCGATTACGCCGAGAGTCTTGCCGTGAATTTCGTTTCCGGCAAACTGGCTCTTGCCTTTTTCTACTGTCTTTTTTACATCTTCTTTAAGAGTGCCTGTCCATTTTAAAGCTTCGGGAACGTGGCGGCTGGCCATGAGCATTCCCGTAATTACCAGCTCTTTAACAGCGTTGGCGTTGGCTCCCGGTGAGTTAAATACCACTATGCCCTGGTCTGCACAGCGCTCAATGGGAATGTTGTTTACGCCGGCTCCGGCTCTGGCAATAGCCTTAAGGTCTTTTGAAAAAGACATTTCGTGCATGTCGGCGCTTCTGACGATTATGCCGTCTGCTTCGTCCGGATTGTCTATAATCTGATAATTGTCAGTCAGAGTTCTAAGTCCCTTTGGGGAAATCTTATTCAGTGTTGCAATTTTATACATTTCATCCACCTTGCTTTGCTTTGTATTTTTTAACGAACAAGGCGTATTATAACACTTTACCATGAAGGCGTAAAGTGTTATAATATCAACCGACTTTTTAGAAAAAGCAAAGCTTATATGAAAGCACATATGGAGGTGTAATTTTGGCAGACAGAGTGTATAACTTTTCCGCCGGTCCTTCCATGCTTCCCCTGGAAGTGCTGGAAGATGTGGCGGCAAACTTAACGAATTATGAAGGCTCGGGAATGTCCGTAATGGAAATGAGCCACAGATCCAAGGAGTACCAGAAGATAATAGATGATGCAGAGGCTAATCTGCGTACACTTATGAACATACCTGACAACTACAAGGTACTGTTCCTGCAGGGAGGCGGAACCCTTCAGTTCTCAATGGTTCCCCTGAACATGATGACGAAGAACAAGAAGGCAGACTACATCGTTACCGGCTCTTGGGCCAAGAAGGCAGCAAAAGAGGCGGAAAAATTCGGCGATGTAAGAGTAGTCGCTTCTTCAGAAGAAGATACATTCTCATATATACCGGAGACAAAGGCTGAGGATTTCAGACCTGACGCCGACTATGTGCATATTTGCTACAACAATACAATTTACGGCAGTCACTATGCTCAGGCTCCGGACACAGGAGGCATTCCGCTGGTTGCGGATATGTCATCCTGCATTCTCTCCGAAGAGGTGGATGTGAGCAAGTTCGCCCTCATATATGCAGGCGCCCAGAAGAATATTGCGCCGGCAGGTATGACAATAGTAATAATCAGGGAAGACTTTATTGGCAACGCTCCGGCGGATTGCCCGGTTTATCTGGATTACAAAACTCATGCAGATAACGGCTCAATGTACAACACCCCTCCATGCTTTACAATTTACGTGGCAGGAGAGGTCTTCAAGAACATTCTTGCAAACGGAGGAATTAAGGCCCTCCACGAGAAGGATGTAAGAAAGGCCGAAAAGCTTTACAGCTTCATTGATGCCAGCGATTTCTACACATGCCCGGTAAGAGAAAAGGATCGTTCCCTTATGAACGTTGTCTTTGTAACAGGCAATGATGAGCTGGATAAGAAATTCGTAGCGGCAGCTAAGGAAGAGGGTATGACAAACCTTAACGGACACCGCTCCATTGGTGGAATGCGCGCCAGCATTTACAACGCCATGCCTGAAGAGGGTGTCGACAAGCTACTGGACTTCATGAAGCGTTTCGAGGAAGAAAATAAATGAGAAACAGATTACTTGTTCTAATAATGACGGTTATGGTGCTGCTTTCAGTTGAGGCAGCGCCTGCTTTTGCTGCGGAGGGAAGCAGTGACAAGCCGGACCTTATGGCTCAGGCCGCTTTGCTTGTGGACGTAAAGACGGGAAAGGTTCTGTACGAAAAGAATAAAAGCAAGGAAATGTATCCCGCTTCCCTGACAAAGATGATGACCTGCCTTGTGGTTCTCGATCACCTTAAGTTAGATCAGAAGGTAACTGTGGCGCCGGAGGCTGTATTCCCCGTTGGCAACAATATCAATCTGAAGGCGGGAGAGGTCCTCACCGTAGAGGAGCTGCTCAACGCCCTTATGATTTACTCTTCCAATGATGCGGCTCTGGCTCTTGCCATTGAAACATCCGGAAGCGTGGAAGCCTTTGCCGAGGAAATGAATAAAAAGGCAAAGGAAATCGGATGCAAGCATACAAATTACATTAATCCCAACGGATTCACCAATGAGCCTATTCACCACACGACGGCAGAGGACCTGGTAAAAATAGCATCCTATGGTCTTAAGAATGAGACCTTCAGCAGCATAGTGAGAAAGGCCACATACACGGTCCCCAAGACCAACAAGAACAAGGCCCGTCCCGTTGAGACAACCAACCTGCTCTTAAGAAAAGGCAAATATCATTATGATGGGGTCATAGGAGTTAAAACCGGATTCATGGCTCTTTCGGGCTACTGCTTCGTGGGAGCGGCAGAGAAAGATGGAATGACTCTTATCGGCGTATCCTTAAACTCCGGTGATATTGAAAGATTTACGGAAGTGGCGGATATGTTCGACTATGGCTTCGATAATTTCAAAACCCTGGAGCTGGTTAAGAAAAACGAAGAGACTGATAATATAAAAGTAAAGTACGGACACAACACTTCCGTTCCCACTATGGTTCCCGCCGGAGCATATATCACCATGCCTAGATCCGGAGACGAATCCCTTGCAACTACGGAAGTGAAACTTAAAGACCACGTAGAAGCGCCAATTAAGAAGGGCACAAAGGTAGGAACACTAGAAATACTCGAAGACGGTAAGAAGGTGGACGAAACTGCAATTGTAATCGCACAGGACGTGGAGAAGGGCGGTCCATGGACAGCTCTTTACATTTCCG
Organism: Firmicutes bacterium UBA3738; assembly: GCA_002372505.1. Lineage (GTDB taxonomy): Bacteria > Bacillota > Clostridia > Peptostreptococcales > Anaerovoracaceae > UBA3738. Next base: position 37,188 of record DFGY01000071.1, on the reverse strand, counting down.
ATATGGCCTTCTACATAATGGCGGGAGTAGCTGCAGTTATTCTGCTCTTCATTATAATAGTGGCGCTGAAGGTAAGGAGCGTAAAGAAGCGCAGGGCTCTGGAGCGCAAGAGGGAAAGAGAAGAAATGGCTATGCGCATAGCCGCTGAGCGCAAAGACAAAGAGCAGAGAGGCTGGCCGTTTTAAATGTTCGATATAAAGGAAAACTTAAAAAAACTCCCGGATAGCCCGGGAGTTTATATACATAAAGACAGACTGGGCCAGGTTATTTATGTTGGGAAGGCTATCTCACTCAAAAACCGGGTGCGGCAGTATTTCCAGTCTCCTAAAAACATGGATGCCAAGGTCAGAGCCATGGTGGGGCACATAGCCGAGTTTGAGTACATCAGCTGCGCAACGGAGATGGAGGCTTTCATATTAGAGTGCAATCTCATTAAGCAGTACCGGCCTAAGTACAATATTCTCCTTCGGGATGACAAAACTTATCCATACATAAAGGTTACTGTCAGCGAGGAGTGGCCGAGGCTTGTTAAGACCCGCATAGTGAAAAAGGACGGGGACAAATACTTCGGTCCTTACAGCGATGTGGGTTCAGTAAATCAAATGGTGGATTTGCTAAATGAGATATACCACCTTAAGCGCTGCAGCGCCGTTAAATTCAAAAGCGGCCACAGACCTTGCCTCAATTACCACATTGGAGCATGCGGAGGTATTTGTAACGGCAGTGCCAATCACGAGGACTACATGAAGAGGATAGATCTGGTTCTGGACTATCTTAAAGGTCGCAGCAAAAATATCGAAAGCTATTTAAAAGATAAAATGAACCAGGCTTCCGAGGAGCTTAATTACGAGGATGCGGCCAGGTATCGTGACTATCTCGCTTCAGCAAAATCTCTTCACGAGACCCAGAGAGTAGTTCTCAATTCAGGCAAGGATATGGATGTGGTACTGGCAGTAGGAGATGAGAATATCGTCACATTCTTCGTCCGCGAAGGAAAGCTCATAGGAAGGGAGACCTACACTATGGACAGCCCGGACAGTTCGCCGGCAGACAGGGTTTCTGAGTTCATAAGGCAGCACTACGGCCAGATGACCGACGGACCGGGAGAATTGCTTCTTGAAGAGGAACCCGGAGCTGACAAAGAAATGCTTGGACAGTATCTTGCCGGACTGTGGAATCATAACGTAGACATTCACGTGCCCATGAGAGGTGAGAAAAAGGCTGTGCTGGATCTGGCTCTCCGTGATGCCCAGGTTATGAGAGAGGGCATAAAGGAACGGGAGGAGAGCAAGCGTGAGCGCAGGGAAAAGCTGGCTGCAGACGTCAAAGGAATTCTTGAAGAAGCAGGATACAATGCTGAGCTTAAAGAAGAGTACAGAATGGAGGCCTACGATATATCCAACACCAACGGTGTCGATTCGGTTGGCGGAATGGTTGTCTTCGAAGGCCTTAAAAAAGACCGTAAGTCCTATCGCAGATTTAAAATTAAATCTGTGGACGGTCCCGATGATTACAGCAGTATGAAGGAAGTGATTTACCGCCGCTTTAAGAGAATGGAAGAGGGGGATGCAGGCTTTGCAACTATGCCGGATGCCCTGCTCATAGACGGTGGCAGAGGGCACATTGCTGCTGTACTGGAAGTGCTGAGTGCAATGAAAATAAAGGTTCCCGTGCTGGGTATGGTAAAAGATGACCATCACAGAACCAGAGGACTGGTATATATGACAGGCGAAGATTTTCATGAAGTGGATTTAAAGACACGCCCCATGCTCTTTAAATACATGGGTACGGTTCAGGAGGAGGTTCACAGGTTCTCAATTGACTACCACAGAGGCCTTAGGGACAAGGGCAAGCTTACATCGGTTCTGGACGAGGTGGAAGGAATAGGTCCCGTAAAAAGGAATGCCCTCCTTGCCCACTTCGGCAGCATAGAGAAAATGAAAAAGGCAACTCCCGGAGAATTAATGGAGGTACCGGGCATTACAGAGAAAAACGCCCTGGCAATAATAAAAAGACTTTCGTAGGAAAGACTTTTGCGGCAATGTTGATTTTGGCGGCGCCAGATGATATATTATAGAAAAAATTTTTAGGAGGATAATTCGATGGCAGATAGAACACCAAACGAAGAAACTGATGTAATAACTTTGGAATTTGATGATGGGGAAGAAAAGGAATGTATCATCATCGGCGTTTTCGATTACAACGGTAAGGATTATATAGCCTTAGATCCGGACGACGGAACAGGCGACGCATACATCTACGGATATAAAGAAGTAGGTGACGACGAATTCGAACTTATGGACATTGAAGATGATGCGGAGTTCGAAGCAGCAGCCAAGGAATTCGATTCTATAATGAAAGGCTAATAAATCTTTGGCATAATAGCAGTTTTTTGTTGACAATGCTGAACTAATTGATTAGAATAATAGCGTTGCCGAAAGGTGCGCTACATGCGGATGTGGCGGAATTGGCAGACGCGCACGGTTCAGGTCCGTGTGAAAGTAATTTCATGCAGGTTCAACTCCTGTCATCCGCACCAAAAAACCCTACGATTTAATAATTGTAGGGTTTTATGTTTGCGATTATCCTAAGTTTCGTGTAATATGTCATAGGTGGAGGGATTATCATGAAGAAAATTACTGCATTGACGCTATTCGCGCTGGTGATTGTTGCAAGCGTTTTCTTTACAGCCTGCGGCGATAAGCTGGCCGACAGCGGCTACGTAGGCACGTGGAAATGCACCACAGGCGAAATGGGCGGCACTGAAGTTGATATTGAAAAAGTCATCGGAGATTTTTCCATTACACTGTCTGAAGACGGAAAGGCTACTGTCAAAGTTGACGAAGAGCAGTCGGAAGGCGAATGGGAACTTAAGGACGGAGGATTTCAAATAAACAACGAGGACGGCTCCCTGGAATTTAAGGAAGATGCCGGCGTGGTGTACCTTGTCCAGAACGATATTAAGATGGAATTCAAAAAGGAATAATAGATTTAAATAGCAGATTTAAAATACAAATTGAGGGTATATCAGTTTAAGCGATAATAAAGGAGGATGTCTTAATGCTTTGTTTAAACAATGTAAAATGGAAAGCTGAAGACGGGGCGGAGATATTAAAGGGTATAGATTTTGAAATCGAGCCCGGGAAACTTACAGTAGTAACGGGTCCGAACGGCAGCGGCAAGACTTCACTTGCCAAGGTAATAAGTGGGGTGGAGCAGGCGACGGAAGGAAGCATAAATCTTGACGGAGTAGAGCTCATCGATAAGGATATTACCGAGAGAGCCAGACTTGGGGTTGCCTACGCCTTTCAGCAACCAGTCAGATTTAAAGGAATTACCGTAAGGGACTTAATAGAACTGGCCCAGGGTAGCAAAATCGAAGAGGTTGATGTGTGCTCTCTTATGAGCAAGGTAGGCCTTTGTACCAACGACTACATAGATCGTGAAGTAAACGACAGCCTTTCCGGCGGCGAAATAAAACGCATAGAAATTGCTACAGTCCTTGCCAGAAACAATGCCAAGGTTATGCTCTTTGATGAGCCTGAGGCGGGAATAGATCTTTGGAGCTTTAACGGTCTCGTTGAAGCCTTCCAGGAATTAAAGAAGAATAAAGATATGATTCTGATAGTCATATCTCATCAGGAAAGATTGCTTGAAATTGCTGACAACATTGTTGTTATTGCAGATGGCAAGGTTAGAATTGCAGGACCCGGAGATGAAATATTGCCCCAGCTTATGCAGGATGAGAAGGCAGTAGCCTGCCCGGTTGAAAAGGAGAACAACTAATATGGACAAAATCACTGAAAGCTTACTGAAGCTGGTTTCCGATTGGGATGACGATGTTTATAACGGAGCCTATAACATCAGAGAAAACGGTGGCTGCGCCGGACGCCAGTCCACTGACAACATAAAGATAGAGCCTAAGGAAGGCGGAAAAGGTATCGACATATATATAAAGGAAGGTACCAAGGACGAAAAGGTATACATACCTGCATGTATAAGCAAGAGTAACGTCGAAGACCTTGTGTATAACGACTTTCACGTAGGGGAGAACGCAGATGTAACTATCGTTGCCGGCTGCGGAGTCCACACTGACGACGAAGAAGGCTCGAGCCACAACGGCATACACAGATTCTTCGTTGGAAAAAATGCAAGAGTCCTCTATGAAGAGAAGCACGTAGGCACGGGAGAAGGCGGTGGAAAGAGAAGCATAGATCCTGTAACCGACTGCCAGCTGGAAGAAGGAGCTGTGCTGGAAATGAATACACAGCAACTCAGCGGCGTGGATCATTCCATAAGAACCACTACAGGCAAACTGGAAAAGAACGCCAAGCTCATTATCCATGAAAGCATACTCACAGAAGGTGACCAGTATGCAAAGACTGATTTCGAAGTGGATATGGTGGGAGAGGATTCTGCGGTGGACCTCATATCCCGCTCAGTTGCGAAGGATGACTCATATCAGGAATATCATTCCAAAATAAAAGGCGAAAGCCGCTGCATAGGTCATTCGGAGTGCGATGCCATTCTCGTTGGAAACGGCAAAGTAAACGCAGCTCCGGAGCTCTTCGCCGGCGATCTTGACGCCTCCCTCATTCACGAAGCAGCAATAGGAAAGGTAGCGGGAGAGCAAATCCTCAAACTGAAAACCCTCGGCCTCAGCGACGAAGAAGCAGAAAAGAGAATAATAGACGGATTCTTAAACGCATAAAGCGTTTCACGGGGACAGGCTTTTTGAAACAGCCTGTTCTTTTTTTTGCTCATAAGCGTTTCACGGCGGTATTGCTAATGCAAAAAACGGTGTAAACATTTTTGTCTGAACACTTGTGTTATTGAAAGATGCAAAGTGCAAGAACGTTGAAATTACATTGGTTAGAATACGTGAGCAAAAAATCATGGGTAAACCTTGTCAATTTTTACATCTGGGAGTGATAGAGTTGTATCAAAATATTTTGTGAACTAAACGTTTGTTTTCTGTCTATATTGTCGTATAATAAAGCCAAGACAGGTAAATAAAAGCTTTTAAGAAGGCAATGGCGATGGGGATCGCAGGAGCCACAAACAAAAGGTGGTACTAAAGATTAATTATTGGGATTAGATAATCTGGGAGTATTTGTTGTTATGCATGGTTGCGAAACCAGCACCGTTAAAAAACTTGGGGAGGTAATTAACGATGACCAATAACATCGCAAAGAAAGTAACGAGGTTCGCACTTCTGACTATCGCAATGGTAGCGGCAATCCTGATTATGAGCACGACGGCGAGTGCTATGACAGAAGACCAGAAAGCAGCTGAAAAAGTAATTCTTAAAGGAATAGCCAATTACGAAGCAATAATAGACATCGAAGATTACGAACTCACGATAGATGAGATCAATGAAGTACAGCAAGACATTTACTATCAGCACCCGGAAGCATTCTTCCTCGGCAAGTTCAAATTCGCTGTAAGCAGTGATGGCACAGTATCATACACAAAGCCTGTTTACACAAAGAAAAAGGCAACTGCGGAAAAACAGGCCAAAAAACTGATGAAGGTTGCAAAGTCTTGTAAAGTAAAGGGTTCACAGGCTAAGAAAGTTAAACGGATACACGACTGGCTCATCAAGAGGGTTACTTACAAAAGGGGGAGAGTGAATTCACACAACGCTTATGGTTCGCTCGTAGAAAAGAAAGCGGTTTGTCAGGGTTATTCACTCGCATTCATAATGATAGCGAAGAATAACGGTATTAAGTGCAAAATGGTAATGAACGGTGAAGGATCACACGCATGGAACGTAGTAAAGGTCGGCAAGAGATGGTATAACGTAGACGTAACATGGGATGATATGGGCAAAAAGGCTTCCAAAAAGTATCTGCTGGTAAGCGATGCAAAGCTGAAGAAGCTGGACAGGAAAAACCACAGCGGCAGACTCTTCGGAGCTCCGAAATGCACAAAGAACTTCAAGTGGTAACAATTATATGCCTATTGCTTCCTTGGAGGTATAAATCCAGAAATCCCCCTGTTTCCAATACAGCAGGGGTTTTACTATATAGAGAGAGTATGATAACATAATGTAAGAAATAATGGCATTAAGTTATTGTCTAAGAAAGAAATGGAGAGAATTATGCTGTATAAAGATTTTCAAGACAAATAATTATCGGCGCTGGGAATGGGAGCTATGAGACTTCCGGTAATTGATGGGAATCAGGCTGACATCGATCAGGCTCAGGTAGAAAAAATGGTGGATTATGCAATGGAAAAGGGCATAAACTATTTTGACACAGCCTGGGGATACCACGATGGCAATTCTGAAGTATCCATGGGTAAAGCCCTTGGCAAATACCCGAGAGAATCATATTTCCTGGCGGACAAGTTCCCCGGTTACGACCTTTCAAATATGGATAAAGTGGAAGAGATATTTGAAGAGCAGCTGAAGAAATGCGGAGTAGACTATTTTGATTTCTACTTGTTCCACAATGTATGTGAGCTGAACATCGAAGATTATCTTGATGAAAAGCATGGTATTGCCGGCTACTTAAAGATGCAGAAGGATCTGGGAAGAATCAAGCATCTCGGCTTCTCTGTACACGGCAGCAGCGAAGTCATGAGAAGATTCATGGAAAAGTACGGCGACATCATGGAGTTCTGTCAGATGCAGCTTAACTACGTAGACTGGGACTTCCAGGAGGCCGGCGAGAAAGTGGAAATGTGTCGCGAGTACGACATTCCCGTTTGGGTAATGGAGCCTTTAAGAGGCGGAATGCTCGTCAACCTTCCTGAAGATAAGGTGGCTAAGCTGAAGGAGATGAGACCGGATGAATCCACCCATGGCTGGGCTTTCAGATTCCTTCAGTCCATTCCCGATGTAACAATGGTGCTTTCGGGAATGAGCGATTTCGACCAGATGAAGGACAACATTGAAATATTCTCCGAGGACAAGAAGACAAATCCAGAGGAAACAAGAGCCCTCTTCGACCTGGCGGAAGATATGCTTAAGGATATCGTTCCATGTACGGCGTGCAGCTATTGCACTTCCCATTGTCCCATGGAGCTGCCTATACCGACCCTCATAGGTCTGTATAACAAGCACGCATTTTCCGGCGGCGGCTTCATTGCCCACATGGCACTTGGAGCAATGGGCAAGGATAAAAAGCCGAAGAACTGCATAGGCTGCCGCAGCTGTGAAGAGGTATGTCCGCAGCAGATAAAAATATCAGAGGTAATGGCAGACTTTACCGAGAAATTAAATACTCTGCCACCTGTAAGATAAGAATAATTTATCATTGAACTATTAAGCTCTATTATGTATAATAGTACAGCGGAAAAAATAGCATAGTAACAAAAGGAGGCAAAAGTGGCATTTTCGGAAGAAGTAGGAATAGATCTGGGAACAGCCAATGTCATAGTATATATCAAGGATAAAGGCATCGTACTTCAGGAGCCGTCGGTAGTAGCAGTTGACGAAGAAACCGATGAGATTCTTGCGGTTGGCGAAGAAGCCAGACAGATGCTGGGAAGAACTCCGGCTAATATTGTAGCCTTAAGACCTCTTCGCGATGGTGTAATTTCCAATTACAACATAACGGAGCGTATGCTCAAGTACTTCATAAAGAAGACTTGCGGCGCAGGTAAGTTCTTCCGTCCTCGCATTATGATTTGCGTGCCCAGCGGCGTAACGGAAGTTGAAAAGCGTGCAGCCAGAGAGGCTGCCACTCAGGCCGGAGGCAAGGACGTCTTCCTTATGGAAGAACCTCTCGCAGCAGCTATCGGTGCTGGACTTGACGTAGCAGGCCCGGAAGGCAATATGGTAATGGACATAGGCGGCGGTACAACTGACATCGCCATAATAGCCCTTGGAGGAATCGTTGCCAGTTCATCGGTAAAGGTTGCCGGAGATAAGTTCGATGAAGCAATCGTAAAATATATGCGTAAAAAGCATAAGCTATATATAGGTGAGAGAACAGCCGAAGAACTTAAAATCAGCATAGGTACTGCATTCCCCAGAACTGAGGAAGTAAAGATGATATGCAGCGGCCGTGACCTTGTAACAGGTCTTCCCCGCGATGTTGAGATGACAAGCTCCGAAATGCTGGAAGCACTGGAAGAGCCCCTTCACCAGATTTGTGAAGCTGCTCATGCAGTTCTTGAAAAGTCACCTCCGGAACTGGCTGCCGATATCAGTAAATCCGGTATATACGTTACCGGTGGCGGCGCTCTCATGTATGGAATTGACGAGAGGGTAAAGGAAAGAACCGGAATTACTGTTCATATTGCAGAAGACCCCATGAGCTGTGTTGCTGTCGGTACCGGAAAGGCCCTCGATAATATAGACGTTATCGAAAGAGCCAGCATAAACAAAAGAAAGAGATCGTTTATTTAAAAACGGCCGTCCCATTAGGGACGGTTTTTTTTGAGAACAGAGGCATAGATGAGACTGACACTTATAGCAACAACAACCTTCGGACTGGAAGCGCCGGTAAAACGGGAAATACAAAACCTGGGATATGAAATAGAAAAGGTGGAGGACGGGAAGATAACCTTTGCCGGGGATGAAAGGGCAATAGTCAGAAGCAACCTTTGGCTCAGGTGTGCCGACAGGGTGCTACTTAGAATGGGTGAGTTTAAGGCGGAGGAATTCGAGGAACTATTCCAGAGCGTCAAGGGAATGGAGTGGGAGTACCTGATTCCGCCTGACGGAAAGTTCACAGTTACAGGTTCCAGCGTCAAGTCCACCCTTCACAGCGTCCCTGCCTGCCAAAGCATTGTGAAAAAAGCAATTGTGGAAAGGCTTTCCGAGTGCTACGGCATGGAGCATTTTGAAGAGACAGGTGCCGAGTACACAGTAAAGGTCAGCATGCTGTCGGACAGGGCGACCATAACTGTGGATACCAGCGGAACGGCCCTTCACAAGAGAGGCTACAGAGTAAAAATGGTGCCTGCCCCCATAAAGGAAACCCTGGCTGCCGCCATGATCAATCTGTCCTTCTGGAACAAAGACAGAATACTCCTTGACCCCTGTGCGGGATCGGGGACAATTCCCATAGAGGCGGCTATGATAGGACTTAACATTGCCCCGGGGCTGTCGAGAAAATTCGCCAGCGAGGAATGGGAATTCATTGATAAGAACATATGGAAGGAAGAAAGAAAAAAAGCCTTCGAGGCTATAAGGGATGAAGAACTGAATATATATTCCTATGACGTGGATCCAAGGTCCATGGCTGCCATGAAGGAAAACGCGGCAGAGGCCGGTGTAGAAGAGTACATTACATTTAAACAGATAAACATCACTGATGTAAAATGTCCCGGAGAGCAGGGTATAATAATTACAAATCCGCCCTACGGAAAGAGAATCGGTGAAGAAAAAATTTTAGAATTAATATATGAATCGTTAAAAAATATTCATGAAGACAATCCCGATTGGTCACTCTTTGTGATAACAGCGGATAAAAGCATTGAAAGGAAAGTCTGGGGCAGGCCTGCGGACAGAAGGCGCAAGCTGTTTAACGGCAATGTGGAGGTTTGCTACTATCAATTCCATGGCGAAAAGAGAAGGGAATAAGTTTGTGAATAAATATACATTGCGCTAAATAATTAGTCATTGACTGAAAATATTAAGAGTTGTATAATTTCTTGCAGGAAAAACGAAAGGAGAAGGACGTGGAACATACATACAGAAACAGGAGACCCGCTTACCTGATCCTCGCCGACGGGACAATCTACAACGGTTGGAACCTGGGTGTCGAGGGTACTGCAATAGGTGAAGTGGTATTTACTACGAGTATGACAGGGTATCAGGAAACACTTACTGACCCGGGCTACTATGGACAAATCGTAACTCAGACATTCCCCCTCATAGGGAATTACGGAGTCAACGACAAGGATGACGAATCAAGAGAAGCCTGGCTCTCAGGTTACATTATCAGAGAGTGGTGCTTTCAGCCATCCAACTTCAGATCCCAGGGAGATCTGGGAGAATACCTTACCAATAATAATATAGTAGGTATTTATGACATAGACACAAGAGCCCTTACGAGAAAAATAAGAGATGAAGGCGTAATGAACGGAGCCATTACGACGGATTTCCCTGACGACTTCCACGGATTCTTAGACAGAATAAAGGCATACAAAGTAGCAGACGCTATTCAGACAGTTACATCGAAAGAAATCACCAGCTATAAAGTTGACGATCCGGTATGCAAGGTAGTGCTCATGGACTACGGCTACAGGCAGAATATCCTGAGAAGCATGACCAACCGGGGATGTGACGTTTATGTTGTTCCTGCAAATACAACTCTTGAGCAGATAAAGAGTATCAATCCCGATGGTGTCCTTTTGTCAAGCGGTCCGGGAGACCCGGCCGACAATCCTTCACTGATCAGCAATCTTAGAAGGGTGCTGGATGAAACGAAGCTGCCGGTAATGGGTATTTCCCTGGGGCATCAGTTTATGGCTCTGGCTTACGGCGGCACTGTGTCAAAGCTTAAGTACGGACACAGAGGTGCCAACCAGCCGGTGCGGGATTTAGAAAAGAACAGAGTATTTGTAACGACCCAGAACAATGGCTTCGTTGTAAATTCAGACTCCATAGCGCCGTCCGTAGGAAGCATCAGTCATGTAAATATAAACGACGATTCCTGCGAAGGCATCATATATACAAGGCCGGATACATTCTCGGTACAGTTCCATCCGAATGGTTCAATGGGTACCAACGACACCCAGTACATATTCGATAACTTTATCGAGAGTATGGTTAATTACAGTAAAAGCAAATAACTAAAGAATTGAATTGATTAAGAAGTGATTAAGGAGTAGAAATATGCCTCTTCGTAATGATGTAAAAAAAGTTCTGGTCATAGGTTCAGGTCCCATAGTAATAGGGCAGGCGGCGGAATTCGACTACGCCGGCACGCAGGTGTGCCGTACTCTCAAGCAGGAAGGCCTTGAAGTAGTACTTGTAAATTCCAACCCGGCTACCATTATGACGGATAAGACCATGGCAGACCGCGTATATATAGAGCCGCTGAACATTCCGGTTCTTGAAAAGATAATTGAAAAGGAAAAGCCGGACAGCATTCTGTCAACCATGGGTGGACAGATGGGTCTGACCCTTTCCATGCAGCTTGCCAAAGAAGGCTTCCTGGATAAGCACGGCGTAAAGCTTCTCGGTGCCAATCCTGAGACTATAGATAAGGCTGAAGACAGACAGCTGTTCAAGGATATGTTGGGAGGAATCAATGAGCCGGTAATCGAGTCCGATGTATTTTACGATATTGAATCGGCAGTGGATTATGCCAACAATAAAATCGGATATCCGGTAGTAGTAAGACCGGCCTTTACCCTTGGAGGTACCGGCGGCGGTATCGCTTCCAATGAAGAGGAACTGAGAATAATCGGCGGTGACGGTCTCAGACTTTCCCCCATTACCCAGGTCCTGATTGAGCGCTGCGTATCCGGGTGGAAGGAAATTGAGTTTGAAGTCATGCGTGACTCAAACAACAATACAATAACTATCTGTTCCATGGAGAACATGGACCCGGTAGGTGTACACACAGGTGACTCCATTGTAGTGGCACCGGCTGTAACATTGGCCGATAAAGAATATCAGATGCTCAGGTCTTCAGCTATCAAAATCGTACAGGAACTGGGAGTAGAAGGAGGCTGCAACGTTCAGTTTGCCCTGGATCCCGAAAGCTTCGAGTATGTTGTAATTGAGGTAAACCCCAGGGTATCCCGTTCATCAGCTCTGGCAAGTAAGGCCACAGGATATCCTATTGCCAAGATTGCCAGTAAGATTGCCATCGGCTACACTCTGGATGAAATTAAGAATTCCATTACCGGCACCACCTATGCATGCTTTGAGCCGGCTATAGATTATATAGTAGTAAAATTCCCGAAATGGCCCTTCGACAAATTCGTATACGCCCGCCGTACGCTGGGCACACAGATGAAGGCCACGGGTGAAGTAATGGCTATCGGCAGCTTCTTCGAGCAGGCTCTTATGAAGGCTGTCCGCTCCATTGAGCTGGGTCTGGACACTCTCAATCTGCCGAAGATTAAGAGCTGCACAGCCCTTGAAATCGAAGAGAAGCTCCACAACTGCGACGATGAGAGAATCTTCGTTATTTACGAAGCCTTTAAGCGTGGTGTGCCGCTGGACAACATTCACAACATTACCAAGATAGACAAATGGTTCCTTTCTAAAATCCAGAACCTGGTGGCTATGGAGAAGGAGCTTATGATAGGCCGTCTCACAAGAGACAAGTACAAGGATGCAAAGGACCTTGGTTTCCTGGACAAGACTATAAAGGAACTGTCCGGTCAGGAACCACCTGAAAAGCTTCCTGCAGCATTTAAAATGGTAGACACTTGTGCGGCTGAATTTAAGGCTGAGACACCTTACTTCTACGCCACCTTCGACGAAGAAAACGAAGCGGAGCTGTTCATTAAGGAACACGACGAAGGCAAGAAGAAAATTCTCGTATTCGGATCCGGCCCCATTCGCATAGGCCAGGGTATAGAGTTCGACTACTGCTCGGTTCACTGCATAAATGCAATAAGGGATGCAGGCTACGAGGCAATTATCATAAACAACAATCCGGAGACTGTATCAACTGACTTTGACATTTCAGACAGGCTTTACTTCGAGCCACTCATTCCGGAGGACGTTGACGGAATAATCGAAACGGAAAAGCCCGATGGCGTAATAGTACAGTTCGGCGGACAGACTGCAATTAAGCTTATAAAATACCTGACGGAAAAGGGTATGAAGATTCTCGGCACTTCCGCCGACGATATTGACGCCGCCGAAGACAGAGAAAGATTCGATAACATTCTGGAACAGTGCGGTATTCCGAGAGCTAAGGGACGCATGGCTTACCACACAAACGAGGCTGTAAGAGAAGCGGAAGAACTTGGATACCCGGTGCTCCTGAGACCTTCCTACGTTCTTGGCGGTCAGAATATGATTATCGCTTACTCCGCCGATGACGTAATTGAGTACATGGATATTATTACAAGCAGGGGTGAACTGGAAAATCCGGTGCTGATCGATAAATATCTGATGGGTACTGAGATTGAAGTTGATGCCGTTTGCGACGGTGAGGATTTCCTGATTCCGGGAATCATGGAGCACATTGAGCGTGCCGGAGTACATTCAGGTGACTCCATATCCGTATATCCTCCTCAGAGTCTGAGCCAGGATGTAATTGATAAGATTATTGATTACACAGGTAAGCTGGCTAAGGCCCTTCACGTTGTAGGCATGATCAACATTCAGTACGTATACTACGAGGGTGTCCTCTATGTAATCGAGGTTAACCCGCGTTCATCCCGTACCGTTCCGTATATCAGTAAGGTTACAAATGTTCCAATAGTTAAGTTGGCTACACAGATTATGCTGGGACACAGCCTTAAGGAACTTGGCTATGAAAGCGGTCTTGTACCCAGCGCGGATTACGTGGCCGTTAAGGTTCCCGTATTCAGCTTCTCAAAGCTTACGGATGCGGACACACTCCTTGGACCTGAAATGAAATCCACAGGTGAGGTGCTGGGCATCGATGTAGACTTTGAATCGGCTCTTTACAAGGGACTTCTGGGTGCAGGCTACGGTGTAAGCAAGGTTGACGAGGGCGTCCTTATGACTGTAAAGGATGCGGATAAGGCGGACTGCGTTGAGCTTGCCAGAAAGTTTATTGAGGTCGGCTATAAGATCTATGCCACAGGCGGCACTCACGATTACCTGGCCGAGCACGGCGTTGAATCCATTAAGCTCAACAAGTTCAATGAACCGGAGCCTAACACGAATGCAATATTTGACACAGGCAAAATCGACTTTGTCGTTTCCACATCCAAGGTTGGCCGCGACCCTGCCGTACAGTCGGTACAGATGCGTCGTAAGGCAATAGAGAGAAGTATCATTACCCTTACTTCCGTAGATACGGCCAATGCTCTGGTTAACTGCCTGCTGTCGGGCAAGAATCTGGATAACGTAAATATGGTTGATATAACGAAGATTTAATAACAAAAGATAACGAAGATTTAATAACAAAAATATCTTGTAATATCAATGTTCACGTGGTACAATAGGGCAGTTGCGGCGGCAACTGCCGCTATTTATTCAACCAAGGAGGTAGAGCATGACAGTTCTGATGGTATTATTGGGCATTTCAAGCCTTATACTGATAGGAAGTATACTGATGCAGTCAAGTAACAGCGATGGCCTTTCCGGTTCCATTGCCGGTGGTGCCGAGCAGCTCTTCGGTAAGAAGAAGAGCACAGGCTACGAAGCAATTCTTAAAAAGATTTGCGTTGTTGCTGCTGTACTGTTTATTGTCCTTTCTCTCGTCATCGTAACTCTCGAGAGCAGAGGCGTATAAATAGAGTTAATAGTATTATTTTTATAAAATCACTTTAAAACAGGAGGCGGAAATTCGCCTCCAATAATATGAAAGTGAGAGGAGGAATCATCAAATGAATATTGCTATCATTGTTCCTTTGATCGCGGTAGTCGCTCTGTGCGTGGCAGCAGCTCTGTCATCATGGATCGGCAAAGTGGATGAAGGTAACGACAAAATGAAGGAAATCGCCGGACACATCAGAGACGGTGCCATGGCGTTCCTGCGCAGAGAGTACAAGACAATGGCTATAGTAGTTGTTGTAGTAGCTATCATCGTAGGTGTGGCAATCGATCCGATAACGGCAGTTCTTTACGTGGTAGGTGCTGTATTCTCAGTACTGGCAGGTTTCCTGGGAATGAGAGTTGCCACAAAGGGTAACGTTAGAACAGCTCATGCTGCACAGGAAGGCGGCATTGGCAAAGCCCTGAACGTAGCTTTCAGATCAGGTGCCGTAATGGGTATCTGCGTATCAGGTCTGGGCATGCTGGGTCTTGGACTCACATTCTGCATTCTGGATCTGGCAACAGTAACCGAGTGCGTAACAGGCTTTGGTATGGGCGCATCAACAATGGCTCTCTTTGGCCGTGTTGGCGGCGGTATCTATACAAAGGCTGCTGACGTAGGTGCTGACCTTGTAGGTAAAGTTGAAGCTGGTATTCCTGAGGATGACCCGCGTAACCCGGCTGTAATCGCTGACAACGTTGGTGATAACGTAGGTGACGTAACAGGTATGGGTTCCGACCTCTTTGAATCATATTGCGGAGCTAACATTTCAGCTCTGGCACTTGCTTCCGTAGTAGCTGTTAATTCAGGCGGCATGATTGAACAGGCTACAGCTGCAGTATTCCCGCTGATTCTTTCAGCCATCGGTCTTGCTGCATCAGTACTGGGCATCCTGACAGTTAACGGCAGCGGAGACAACGTTAACCCGGCTGCTTCCCTCAACAGAGGTACATATATCGCTTGCGGTATTGAAATCGTAGCAGCAGTAGTTCTCAGTAAAGTAATGCTTGGCAGTCTTACATATGCTATCGCAATTATCTGCGGTCTCATCGTAGGTCTGATCATTGGTAAGGTTACTGAGATATTCACATCATCCGACTATGGTCAGGTTAAGAAGATAGCCAAGGAATCACAGACAGGTGCAGGTACAGGCCTTATTGCAGGTCTGGGCGTAGGTATGATGTCAACTGTAGTTCCTATCGTCTGCATCGCAATTGCTATCGTTCTCGCTTATCACTTTGCAGGTTCATACGGTATTGCACTTGCAGCCGTAGGTATGCTTTCAACTGTTGGTATCACAGTAGCAGTTGACGCTTACGGTCCTGTTGCCGACAACGCCGGCGGTATCGCTGAGATGAGTGAGCTTCCTGAAGAAGTAAGAGAAATCACTGACCAGCTTGACTCAGTAGGTAACACTACAGCAGCTATCGGTAAAGGCTTCGCCATCGGTTCAGCTGCTCTGTCAGCCCTCGGTCTGTTTATCACATACACACACGTATCCGGTCTGGAAATGGTTAGCCTTCTGGATCCTGTAGTAATCGCAGGTCTGTTTATCGGCGCTATGATTCCATTCCTGTTCGCAGCTCTCACAATGAACTCCGTTGGTAAGGCTGCTAACGAAATGATTGAAGAAGTAAGATCCCAGTTCAGAGCTGACCCGGGCATCCTTGCAGGAACATCAAAGCCTGACTATGAAAAGTGCGTAGACATTTCCACAAAGGCTTCCCTTCGTGAAATGGTAATTCCGGCACTGCTGGCTATCCTGGTACCTGTAGCAATCGGCGTCTGCTTCGGACCTGAAGCTCTGGGCGGCACACTGGCAGGCTCACTTTCCGCAGGCGTACTCATGGCTATCATGATGGCTAACGCTGGCGGCGCATGGGACAATGCAAAGAAATACGTAGAAGAAGGTAACTACGGTGGCAAAGGTAGTGAAACACACAAAGCTACAGTAGTAGGCGACACAGTTGGTGACCCGTTCAAGGATACATCCGGTCCTTCAATGAACATCCTCATCAACCTGATGACAATCACAGCCGTAGTATTTGCACCACTCTTTGCAAAGATCGGCGGACTCTTCTTCTAAAATAAAGGAGCGTTTCACGGGGACAGGCTTTTTGTTACGCCTGTCCCTTTTTTAATGTAAGATGACAGGGGGACGGTTCTCTTGTCATCTTTTGACATTATTTTACTCTTGGGATGTTGAATATATAATCCGGTATTCCTTGCGCTCAGACAAGCCCGCACGGTGAATCATTTGCTTTATTCACATAACGCTATTGATTGTTGCTGCTCGTCATAATGATTATATATTCAACATCCCAAGAGCTAATCAAAAAGATGACAAGAGAACCGTCCCCCTGTCATCATTCCAAAAAATGGCGTAACAAAAAGCCTGTCCCCGTGAAACGCTTCTAATATTACTTTAATGAAACAGGAATAATATTAATGTAGAAAGGGGAAACACAGAAAATTTTTGCTGGAACCATTTTCTGTGATATTATATTGAAATGAGAATACTTGTAGTAGAAGACGAACGAAATTTGAACAATGTTCTGAGAAAGCAGCTGGAAGGTCAAGGCTACTCTGTAGATTCGTGCCTTGATGGAAAGGAAGCTAAGGAGTACATGGAGATGACCGAGTACGATGTTATTGTACTCGATATTATGCTACCCGGCATGTCGGGAATGGAGCTTCTTAAGTGGGCCAGGGATAACGATCTTAATTCCCAGATTATTATGCTCACCGCAAGGGACTCCATTGAAGACAGAGTCAAGGGACTTGACCAGGGGGCTGACGATTATATGACGAAGCCGTTCGCCTTCGAGGAACTTTTGGCCAGAATCAGAATGCTCACACGTAAAAAGTCGGGCAACAAGACCAACGTTTACAAAATAGCGGACCTTAAGGTTGACGTTGCCAAGATGAAGGTTACGAGAGGAGAAAAGGAAATCATGCTTACCAGCAGGGAATTCTCGCTGCTTCATTACATGATTACAAACAAAGGCGTTGTCCTTTCCCGTCCTCAGATTGAGGAGCATATTTTCAATTACGACTACGAGGGAGCATCCAACATGGTGGATGTTTACATCAGATACCTGAGAAAGAAAATTGATGATGACTTTGAAGTCAAGCTGATTCACACGGTCAGAGGAAAAGGATACGTTCTGAAGGAGATCTGACATGAAATCTTTCTCGATTAAAACGAGACTGATGTTCTGGTACGCTTTCGTTATGATTCTGATAGTCATGCTCTCAGTGCTGATGCTTCTCATTACAGGAGACAGGCTGACCCGGGATGGCGCAAAATCAAATCTTACCGTCACGACGGACAGAGCCATCGGAGACATTAGAATCAACGAAGGAAAACTAAATATAGATGACGACATGGTGTACTACAGCAACGGTGCTTACGTAGTTATCTATATGGATGACGGCACACCTCTCTCAGGTCTGGAGCTGGAAGAATTCCCTGAAAACGTAAAGTTCGAAGAGGACAAGATCAGAGAGGTAGACGGAGAAAGCAAGTCCTTTTACGTGTATGACAGATTAATCGAAAATAAAAAGGTCGGCAAAATATGGGTAAGGGGCATGGCATCGGCGGATATAGAGGAAATATCCCCGGCCATTGCAAGAATGATTAAGATGTTCCTTATAGCCCTGCCCATAATGCTGATACTGGCTCTGCTAGGCGGATACTTTGCGTCTAAGCGTGCCTTTGCACCTCTTAAGGAAATTAACGAGACAGCTCAGAAAATTCACGATGGCAGCGATCTTTCTTTAAGAATCGGCATTCATCAGGAAGGCAAGGGGGATGAGATTACAGAAACAGCCAGGCTCTTCGATGAAATGCTGGACAGCGTGGAGAAAAACTTTGAAGCGGAAAAAAGATTCACAGACGATGCCAGTCACGAGCTTAGAACACCTACGGCGGTAATTCTGACCCAGAGCGAATACGCCCTTGGCAATCTTGATAATAAAGCAGAAGTGGAGCAGGCTCTGAGAATTATTCTCGGTCAATCTCATAAGATGACCGATTTGCTGGATAAGCTACTCATGCTGGCCCGTGCCGACAACGGCAGAGTAAAGCTCAGCAGGGACCTTGTGGATCTGGGGCTGGTGCTGGAACTGTCAGCGGCAAGCCATGAAAGGGAAGCTCAGAGCAAGAATATAGACATTAGCGTAAATGTAGCCCGCGAGATATCCCTCATTGCGGATATGGCGCTGATAGAAAGGGCAGTAGATAACCTATTAAGCAATGCAATTAAGTACGGCAGACAGGACGGGCATGTAAGCATGATACTGTCCGAGGATATGGCAGGTAATGCAATCATAGATGTTTCCGACGATGGCATAGGCATACCCGCCGAAGACATAAACCATATCTGGGACAGATTCTACAGAGCCAACGGTGCCGGTGATCACGAAGGAATGGGGCTGGGGCTGGCTCTTACACAGTGGATTGTCCAGGCTCATGGCGGAGAAATAAGTGCCGTAAGTGAGGTAGGAAAAGGCAGTACGTTCCGGATTACCCTACCCTTTAAAAGAGAGGAAGAATAAGATGAAGATGTCCGCTAGTAAAAAATCAATACTCGTACCGGCCATCGCCATAGGACTTTTGTTAATTGCTCTGGCTATGTTTTTCGTGCTGAAGGGTGTGGCGTCGGGAGAAGACACCTATGATATCGGAAAGGATAGAGCGAAGGAGATAGCCTTAGAGCATGCAGCTGTGGATGTTGAGGATGTCACCTTCACCAAGTGCACCCTTGGAGATGATGCGGGCATTCCAATTTACGATGTGGAGTTCTATACCGGCAATACGGAATATGACTATGAGATAGAGGCTAATACGGGCATGGTATACGCAAAGAGCACTGAGCCTGTCAAAAAGAGCACCAAGGTAATAGCAAAGAACAATAAAGCTTCGGCAGCAGCCAATACAGAAAAAACGGAGCAGGATGCAACGAAGTACATAGGTGTTGCAAAAGCCAAGAGCATAGCCCTTACCAACGCAGGAGTGTCCTCGTCAAAAGCGGTTTTTGAAAAAGCCAAGCTTAGCCACGATGACGGTGTCTCCGTATATGAAATAGAATTTAATGTGGGAAATACGGAATATGACTATGAAATAAACGCCCTAAGCGGTAAAATAATAGAAAAGAGCGTCGAAAAAATTCAGACTCACACCGTTAAGAAGAACACCAACAACAGTAACAACAGCAATAGCAATAGCAACAAGTCGAACAATAGCTATGATGACGACGATGACGACGATGATGACGACGACGACGACGATGACGATGATGACGACGACGACGACGACGATTAGCGCTTGGAGGTGAAATCACTTGAAAAGAATCAGGCTTGGTAAAACCGATATAGTTGTAAACAAAAATGGTTTTGGAGCGCTCCCGGTGCAGCGCAGGGACATGGAAGAGGGAGCAGCTCTTCTCAGAAAGGCCTATGAAAGTGGGATCGATTTCTTTGACACGGCCAGAGCGTACACTGACAGCGAAGAGAAAATCGGTAAGGCCTTAAGTGATGTGAGAGACAAAATAGTTATCGCCACGAAAACCATGGCCACAGATGCAGATAAATTCCGGGAAGATCTAGAAACCAGTCTTGAAAACATGAAGACGGATCATGTGGATATTTATCAGTTCCACAATCCTGATTTCTGCCCAAAGCCGGGAGATGAGTCAGGAATATATGATGCTGCTCTTAAGGCAAAGGAGCAGGGGAAAATAAAGCACATAGGCATTACAAATCACAGGCTCCACGTAGCAAAAGAAGCAATTGAATCGGGACTCTACGAAACCCTGCAGTTTCCCTTTTCTTATCTTGCAGATGAAAAGGACGAAGAGCTTGTAAAGATGTGCGCCGAGCACGACATGGGATTCATATGCATGAAGAGCTTTGCGGGAGGTCTTATTGACAGAACCGATGCAGCCTATGCCTTCCTCGATCAGTTTGACAATGCCCTTCCTATTTGGGGAGTGCAGCATGAGTGGGAGCTGGATCAGTTCCTGGCATTCCAGGACAATCCGCCGTCAATGACGGAGGAAATAAAAGCTTTTATTGAAAAGGAAAGGGAAGAGCTTAGCGGTGAATTCTGCCGTAACTGCGGATAATGTATGCCTTGTCCAAAGGATATAATAATCATGCAGTGCAACCGCATGTCCCTCCTTCTCAGAAGAATGCCGAAGGAGCAGTTCCTTACTGAATACTGGCAGAAGGAAATGGAAAGAATCGAAGACTGTATAGAGTGCAGGCAGTGCGTTTCAAAGTGCCCCTACGGTCTGGACATTCCAAACACACTAAAAAAGAATCTGGAAGATTACCGTACGTTTCTGTAACTAATCTATCTGAGCTTAGCCTTGTTGGGGTTCCAGAAGGACGGGAACATGAGAATGAAGGCAGTGTACATTTCAAGCCTTCCCACCAGCATGAGGAAGGACATGAACAGCTTCATGGGCTGGGAGTACAGATAAAAGCTACCTGATGCCCCTACCTTGCCAAAGGCAATGCCTGTTGTGGACATGAGGGATGCTGTGGTGCTCATTGTTGTTTCCAGATCCAGTCCTTCCAGGGAAATGACTGCGGAGCCAACCAGGAATGTAGCCATATACAGTACCACGAAGCCGGTAACGGAAGATACCATGGCGGCAGGAATAGGATTGCCGCCTACTTTTACTGCCCGGACTGAACGAGGGTGTAGTTTCCTGAAGAAGTTCCGTTTTATGAGCTTGAGCATGATGATTATGCGCATGATTTTCACGCCGCCGGAGGTGGATGCTACGCAGCCGCCTATAAAGAACATGCTGAAGAGGATCATCTGGCTGAACACAGGCCAGCTGGTGTAATCACCGAGGGTAAATCCAGATGTGGTCATAAAGGAAACCACCTGGAAGAGTGCTTCTCTGAAAGCCTTCTCCATGGAAGTGTAGGTTTCCGTGGATAGCAGGTCGGCGAATATAAGAAAAGTGCCCAGGGCGATAATCATTATGAACACCCTGACTTCAATATTTCTCTTTATACCTTCAAAGCGGCGTTTCACCAGGAAAATCAGAAGCAGGAAGTTTACCGATGCCAGTATTGTAAATATGGCCAGCACTGATTCAATGTAGAAGCTGTTGTAATATGCTATTCCTCCGCGGTGAAGGAAGAGTCCTGCAGTTGAAACGCTGCCCATAGCGTTAATGAGGGACTCAAAGGGGCCCATTTCACTACCTAATAATAAAAGCAGGAAGCACATAAGGGTAAGGCTTGAGTATATTAAATACAAAAGCTTGGCCAGGTCCTGGGATCTGGGGGCTGCTTCGGACAGTCCCGCGCCGGGTGATTCGGCTGCCACAATTCTCTGGCCGCCGGGACCCATTGTAGGCAGAATTGTTATGATGAAAATAAGTATTCCCATGCCGCCCAGCCAGTGGGTTATGGCCTTCCAGAGAATCATGGATTCAGTGAGAATTCCTTCGTTCTGGGAGCTTGCGCCGGTGGTGGTGTAGCCGGCCACAGCTTCAAAAATAGAGTCTATAAATGTAGGAATTTGTCCCGAAAGATAATAGGGAAGGGCTCCCAAAATGGAGCAGACAATCCAGCTGAGCATTACAATCAGGTAGGCGTCACGTGACTGAAGGGAAGACTTGGAACGAGGAATGAGCCTGAAGCCTACGGTGCCCACAAGTACCTGGACGGCGCACATAACGGCAAATATTCCGGATGTGTTCTTCTCTCCGTAATAAGCTGAACAAATAAAGGGAAACAGCATAGCCACTCCGGTTATTGCCGTCAGGAGACAAAGTATTCTTGCTGTGGTTTTATATGCAAAATTCATCTATGCCTCCTACTCGTTGGGGTTCCAGAACTTGCCTGTAAGCAGCATGAGAAGGGTGAAAAGCTCCAGCCTTCCCGCTACCATGGTCAGTGATAAAATAAACTTCATTCCATCGGAGAATATGCTGAAATTCTCCGTAGGGCCTACCAGGCCGAATCCAGGGCCAATGTTGCCCAGACATGTTGCCGTAGCACTTAAGTTTGTCAGCATATCAAAATTATCCAGAGAAATGAAAATGCTTACGGCGAAAAATGTGGTTGCGTAAAGAAATACGAAAGCACATATTCCCTGGACTACGTCTGTACTGAGTATTCTGTTGTTGTATCTTATGTGCACAAGTGCACTGGGATGGAGCTTGAGATATATACTCCGCCTGATCATCTTGAGCATTACCACCACCCTGATGACCTTAACTCCGCCTGCCGTAGATGAGGATGAGCCACCGATAAAGAAAATGCACAGGAGCATCATTATGCAGAAGCTTGGCCATTTTTCAAAATCGGTGCTGGAAAATCCCGTGGTGGATATAATGGATGCCACCTGGAATAAGGCATGGTGGATGGAAGTAAAAATATTGTCGTACGTATCTTTAACAATGAGCCACACAGATATGGCCACTGTGAACATTGCGACGAAAATCAGATAAATGCGGCATTCCTGATCCTTGAGAAAATTCACAGCCCGGTCTCTGAAGAACACGTAGAGCAAATTAAAGTTAATGCCGCACATAATCATAAAGAAGCATATTACAGCGTCTATATATGGATTTGCAAAGTGGGCAATGCTGTCGTTGTAATTTGAAAACCCTCCTGTTCCCACTGTTGAAAATGCGTGGGTCAGGGCATCGAAAAAGCTCATACCGCCAAAGAGGAGGAGTATGGTCTCTGCTCCCGTGAACAGTATGTATATGGTGTAAAGGCCTCTGGCCGTTTCGCTCATTTTCGGTGTCAGCTTGGAAAGGACAGGTCCCGGTGTTTCGGCTTCGACAATTTCCTGACCGCTGATGCCAAGTGTGGGGAGCAGGGCTATGGCAAGGACCAGAATTCCCATACCACCCAGCCAGTGGGAAAGAGCCCGCCACATGAGCACGGCTTTAGGAAGGGCTTCCACATCGCTCACAACCGTAGCTCCTGTAGTGGTAAAACCGGAGCACATTTCAAAGAATGCGTCCATATAATTTTTGAAGCATCCCTCCACTACCAGAGGGATGGCGCCCAGGGCGGAAATGAGTAGCCAGCAAAGGGCGACTATAAGAAAGCCGTCTCTGAGCCTCAGTCTGCCTTCAGATTGGTGTATGAATTTAAACTGGATAAATCCCAATGCCAGACATGGCAAAAGCACGTACAAAAAAGCCCTGGTGCTGGATGCCTCTCCGTAAAAGAGAGAAGTAACCAAAGGCAATACCATTGCTATACCCGTAATTATTAGGACAAGGCCTATTACTTTGAAAATCGTGCGATAATGAAGGTCCATTGCTACTTAAGAAAATCCAGCTTTCCGGTATTACGTAGAATTTTTTCAAGCTCAACTATATCTGAGAGGAGGCAGACGATAATGACGCGGTCTCCTGTCTGTATTATGGTTTCTCCTCCCGGGATTATAAGTTCCTGGCCTCTGTGAATGGCTGCTATGAGTACGCCCTTTGGCAGCTCCATATTCTTCAGAGGTTTTTCCGTAATTCTCATTCTGTGGTCAACGATGAATTCCATTATTTCAGCCTGACCCTGTATGAGCTGGGAAGAAACTACGCGCTTCTTGCCTTGTACCACTCTCAGAACCTGCGCAACGGCAATATCCTGGGGGTTTAAGGCCATGTCTACACCCATTTGGGAAACCATGTCCGTGTATATGCCACGGCTTACTTTTGCAATTACGTCATCTACACCTCTGTTCTTGGCCATGAGGGCAAGGAGGAGGTTGTCTTCATCAAAGCCCGTTGCAGTAACAAGGGCATCCATATCGTCTATGTTTTCTTCTTCGAGAAGGTTTATGTCCGTGCCATCGCCGTGAAGAATAATAACGTCTTCAAGATGCTCGGCAAGGTAGTAACAGCGCTCCTTGCTCCGCTCAATGATTTTTACCGAGATGTTGAAGTCCGCCAGCTTCTGGGCGAGGAAGAGGCCGGTCTTTCCGCCGCCTATTATCATGACCTTCTGAAGGTCGGTGTACTTTCCTTTTTCAAGTACTCTCTTGGACAGCTCGAGAATGTCCACCCGCTGACCGATTACATATACCAGGTCGCCCTTCTGAAGAGTATCATCTCCGTGAGGAACGATAACCTTGCCCTTGCGGGATATGGCCACAACCAGCATGCCCGGCAGCTCGCCGTTAACCCTTATCATATCGAGACCGATAAGGTGGGGCATTTTGTCCACTCTGAATTCCAGAAGTGAAGCCCGACCGGTGGAGAATATTCCGTTTGTAAGGGAATACTTTTCAACGAGATATTTATATATTTCCGTAGTGATGCCAAGGTCCGGATTTATAACCAGGTCGATATTCATTGTCTCCCTGATAAAGTCGATCTGATGCATATGCTCAGGGTCCCTGACTCTTGCAATTACACTGGAGCAGCCCAGGTTTTTTGCAAATGAGGCTATGACGATATTCTTCTCATCCTCGTCTGTGCAGGCAATGAGATAATCGTAAGAACCTATGTGGATATCCTGCAGCACCGACGCTTGCTTGGCGTTGGCGTTGAGAGTCATAACGTCAAGTTGTGACGCCAGCTTGTGAAGGGTCTCTTCGTTTTTATCTATGACCGTTACATCGTGGTCACCGCCAATAAGTGCATTGGCTATTTTATGGCCGAGCTTGCCGGCTCCTGCAATTGCAACTTTCACCAGAAATACGTCCTTTCTTTAAATACAAGGATATTATAACTCCGCAAATCCAATTTTCAACCATTATTTTCCGCGTTTCACGGGGACAGGCTTTTTGCAACAGTAGGCCGCTCCGTGCTACCCTACGGAAAAGAGCCGGTTTCCTCGCATACAATTAGTGCACCATGTTCACAGCAAGTGACCCGTGGGTGAACTCGGGCAGGATTCTATGCCCTCAAACAAGCACCCACGGTGAATCACGTGCTTTGTTCACATAGCGCTACTAATTGTATATGCTCGTCAACAAGGCTCTTTTCTGTAGGGCACACGGAGCGGCCTACTGTTGCAAAAAGCCTGTCCCTCTGATACACTCCATTCAAAAGGACAGGAGGAAGAGGAAAGTGAAGATAGAAAGATTTGTTTGTGGCGTAATTGAGGAAAATGGCTACATTATATATAGGGAAGATGGCGGAGATTGTTACGTAGTGGACCCGGGGGAAAATCCCGGGCAGTTCCTTTCATTTATAAAAGAGCACAATCTGAAGGTGAAGGGAATTCTGCTGACTCACCATCATAATGACCATATCGGTGCCGTTGATGGAATCATTAAGGAGACCGGATGCAAGGTCTTCATCCATGAACTGGACCTTAAGGCTTACGGCAGGCCGGCGGAGATTCTGAAGGATGGAGATGTAATTGAACTGGAGGGCGAAAGTCTTAAGGTGATTAGTACTCCCGGTCACACCAGAGGCAGTGTGTGCTTCCTGTCTGAGTCCGGCAGGTATGCATTTACCGGGGATACTCTCTTTGCCATTGAAGTTGGCAGGTCTGATCTTGCGGACAGCGGCAGGGTGCAGCTGGCTCTCAGTCTGGGAAACATTATAGAAAAGTGGGATGACGACATTAAAATATATCCGGGGCACGGAGAGATTTCGGACATAGGTACGGTAAAAAGGGAGAATCCGGATTACAAACAGGCCATGAAGAGGTATAGTCGCTATTACGAGGATGTTAAGCTCAAGGCGGCCGTTAAGCTTATCGCCCTGGACCTTGACGGGACGACACTGGCGACGGATATAACACTTCCGGAGGAAAACAGGAAGGCCCTTAGCGAGGCTGTTTCCATGGGAGTTAACGTAGTGGCGGCCAGCGGCAGATGTTTTAATTCTCTGCCAAGTGAAGTGCTTGGTATAGACGGGGTGCAGTACGCCATTTCCTCCAATGGAGCTCAGATTACCGATCTTAGAACTAAGGAGGTTATATACAGCAACTGCATAGATCCAAAGGCAGTAAAGCTGCTTCATGACATTATTGTGGAGAATGGATATGACGCGGAGGTCTTCGTAGACGGCTGCGCCTATATGGAAAAGGATATGTGGGAACGCATAAGAGACGGAGAGGTCACATTCCGCAGAAGAGAATACATTATGAAAACCCGCAGGCCTATTGAGAATGTTTTGGACTTCATGTTGGAAAACGACTACAAGGTAGAGAACGTGAATATATTCTTCAGCGACATTTCCGTAAAGCCGGCAATCAGAGAAACCCTAAAACCTCTCGATGAGGTTGCCACCGTCACCACTTCCTTCGATACAAACTGGGAAGTAGGCGGTCTTACTACCAGCAAGGCGGCAGCCATTGAGGAACTGGGGAAAATTCTCGGCGTGACTATGGACGAGGTTATGAGCTTTGGCGACAGCCCCAACGATATTCCCATGATAAGGGAAGTAGGAATGGGCGTAGCAGTTGAGAATGCCAAAGACCCGGTTAAGGAGGCGGCTGATTTCATTACCACATCAAACGACGATGGGGGAGTGGCCGTTGCCGTGAGAAAATTTGTAACCGGCGTATAGAATTTTGCGCGCAAAAACATATTGACATAAAATTACAATCAGATTAATATAAGGATATCCATTATTAACTTCATTTTAAACGGTGCGAACGGGTAAGTGAGGTTAATTATGACGAAAAAAGAATTTGGAAGGTTCGGTGAGGATAAGGCCGCTGAGTTTCTCTCTAAGAGTGGCTACAGAATTATCGAGCGTAATTTTAGTTGCAAGCTGGGGGAAATCGATATTGTCGCCAGAAAGGGTGACACCCTGCGGTTCATTGAAGTTAAGACCCGCAGCGGATTTCAATTCGGCAGTCCATCGGAGGCTGTAAATGAAAATAAAATGAGGCACATAAGGCGGGTGGCTGAAATATATCTAAGAGCCAGGCGCCTAAATCCCATGCGTATCAGTTTTGACGTGATAGAGGTTAGCTTTAATCACATTAAAGATGCGTTTTAGGGAGGTGAGGACATGCTATCGAAAATAATGACGGCCTCCCTGTATGGCATTGATGGTCAGGTTATAACTGTGGAGACGGATATTACAAGCGGCCTGCCTTCTTACAACGTGGTAGGTCTGGGGGATGCAGTGATTAAGGAGGCGGGTGAGCGAATTAAGTCCGCCCTGGCAAACAGCTTTCTTCCATTCCCAAGAACAAAAATAACGGTAAACCTTTCTCCGGCCTTCAGCAAAAAGGAAGGCAGCCATTTCGATCTTCCCATGGCCGTGGGGATATTAGTTTCATCGGGAGTCCTACCTGTAATAGGAAGAGACACAGCATTCTTCGGAGAATTGTCACTGGATGGAAGAGTCGTTGGCGTAAGAGGGACGCTACCTCTGGTGCTGTGCGCGGCTAAAGAGGGAATAAAAAATGTGTTTGTACCGGAAGAAAATGCGGAAGAAGCATCTCTGGCGGAAGGCGTGGATGTCTATCCCGTAAGGAATCTGACTCAGGTAGTAAGGCATTTCAGAGGTGAAGAAAGAATATGGATAAAACCCGAGAGACTGATTGACTGGGAGGAAGGGGATGAAGTAACGGAAGATTTTGCCGATGTGGCAGGACAGGAAAATGCCAAGCGGGCCATGGTAATAAGCGCTGCCGGCGGACACGGTCTTATGATGATGGGAAGCCCGGGGGCAGGAAAGACCATGCTGGCTAAGCGGCTGCCGGGAATACTGCCTCCTCTCACAAAGGAAGAGATGCTGGTCATTACGAAAATATATTCCGTGGCGGGGCTCCTGGGAGAGAACATGCCCCTGGTCACCAAGCGTCCATTCAGAAGCATTCACCATGACATAACCAAGGCTGCCCTTCTGGGAGGAGGACTTCACCCAAGGCCCGGAGAGTTTTCCCTGGCTCACCAGGGAGTGCTATTCATGGACGAAATGCCTCTCTTCTCAAAGAACGTTATCGAATCACTCAGGAGACCACTTGAAGATAAGGAAGTGGTCATCGCCAGGCACAGCGGCAATGCAAGATTTCCGGGGAATGTTATTCTTGTTGCTGCAGCAAATCCTTGTCCCTGCGGCCACGCAGGCGATGACAGCAAGGAGTGTACCTGCAGCGGTCTGCAGATTGCAAATTACGAACGAAAAATATCCGACATGATACTGGACCGCATCGATATGCATGTAAGGGTTAACCGGGTCAGGTATGAGGATGTGGAAAAGAAAAGTGAAATTGGCACGGCTGAAATGAGAGAGCAGGTAGTCGGTGCAAGAAAGAGACAGGAAGAGCGATATGGCAAAGATGGAATGATGCATAACGCCCATCTTCCGGTAAGGCTCATCGGAGAGTATTGCAAACTCGATGAAGGGGGCAAAAGACTTATGAAAAATGCCTACGACAAATTGCCCCTGACCATGCGCACCTATCATAAAACCATTTTAGTGGCCAGGACTATAGCGGACATAGAAGGTGCAGAGGATATTGAGGAGCGTCATCTGGCAGAGGCGCTGGGTTACAGAGGTGGTATGAATGGAATATAAGGTAATATATAATCACGACGAAAGATTTCCTCAATGTTTAAGGGAAATTGCAGATTCCCCCGGTAAGCTATACTACATGGGGAATATTGAATTACTGAGCAGCTATTGCGTGGCAGTAGTAGGATCGAGAAAATGCAGCGACTACGGCAGGAGAACGGCAATGAAGCTGGGAGGCAAGCTTGCGGCGGAAGGCATAACCGTTGTAAGCGGCATGGCCAGAGGAGTGGACACCTTCGCACATAAAGGAGCCCTTGAGGCAGGCGGCAAAACCATAGCCGTTATGGGTACGCCTATAGACGAATGCTACCCGGCTGCAAACAGACAGCTGAAGGAACGCATAATTGAAAAGGGTCTGGTGCTTTCCGAATACCCGCCCGGATATCCTACTGACAGAAAAAATTTCCCACAGAGAAACAGAATTATCAGCGGACTTTCCCGGGCCACGATACTGGGAGAAGCGGGGCTGAATTCCGGCGCCCTCATTACGGCCAATCTTGCAGTTGACCAGGGCCGCGAGGTATACGCCATTCCTGCAAATATAGACAATCCAAAAGCTCTTGGAGGAAACCTTTTGATAAAAGACGGGGCCAGCCCCCTGGTGGTGCTGGATGATATTTTCGATGACCTGGGCATAATGAGGGGAACAAAAAAAGAATACTTATTGGAGGTCCTGGAGGGCGACGAAAAAATCATAGCCCTGGCCCTTGGGGAAAAGGGAGAAATGACTGTGGACGAGCTATGTATATATTCAAATTTAACGCCTTCCAATGTGAATGGCATAGTTACGGTTATGGAAATGAAGGGTTTAGTCCATACAGAGCTGGGTAAAATATTTCTTGCAAAATAAAAGCACTTATGTATAATCTGTTTTTATAAATCGGAAGGAGACGAAATGGCAAAAACAGAGACAAAAACGAAAAAGAATCTAGTAATAGTCGAATCGCCTTCTAAGGCTAAGACCATAGGCAAATTCCTGGGCAGCAGATACAAAGTCGTTGCCAGCGTCGGACACGTAAGGGATTTACCTAAGAGTAAGCTTGGCATAAATATAGAAGAAGATTTCGAACCTGAATATATTTCAATAAGGGGTAAAGGCAGCGTAATAAAGGAACTTAAAAAGGAAGCGAAGGCTGCAAACAAAATTTATCTGGCTACTGACCCGGATAGAGAAGGAGAGGCTATCTCATGGCATCTGGCTTATCTTTTGGGTATTGATCCGGGCAGTGAGTGCCGTATAGTTTTTAATGAGATTACCAAGGATGCAATAAGAAATGCAGTAAAGAATCCCAGAGCCATAGACCTGCACCTTGTAGATGCCCAGCAGGCCAGAAGAGTGCTGGACAGACTGGTTGGTTATAAGATCAGCCCCCTGCTCTGGAGAAAGATCAGCAGAGGTCTTTCTGCGGGAAGAGTGCAGACGGCAGCTC
The DNA here is from genome assembly GCA_002372505.1 of Firmicutes bacterium UBA3738. GTDB lineage: Bacteria > Bacillota > Clostridia > Peptostreptococcales > Anaerovoracaceae > UBA3738. The sequence goes on along the minus strand of DFGY01000071.1, from coordinate 6,906 downwards.
TGAAAATTATATGCGACAGAGAAAATGAAATAAAAGCATTTATTCCGGAAGAGTACTGGACCATCACTGCCCAGTTCGAAAAGGAAAAGGGCTTCAGCGCAAAGCTGGCTCAGATATCCGGAAAGAAGGCGGAAATATCCAGCAAGGACCAGGCTGATACAATTCTTGCCGACCTAAAGCAGGGTAGCTACATAGTAAGTGAGGTTGAAGAAAAGGAAGCCAGAAGAAGGCCTTATCCACCTTACACTACCAGCAGCATGCAGCAGGATGCGGGAAACAAAATTAATTTCAACACGAGAAAAACCATGATGATCGCCCAGCAGCTTTACGAAATGGGTCTCATCACATACATAAGAACCGACTCAGTGAGAATATCCGATGAAGCACGAGCTGCATCGGCAGAGTACATAAAGGGTAACTTCGGCGAACAGTATCATTCCCCGAATGTATTTACAAACAAAAAGTCAAACGCCCAGGATGCTCACGAGGCCATCAGACCAAGTTATATGGAAAGAGATCCTCAGAGCATGAAGGCGGAGCTTTCAAACGACCAGTTCAAGCTTTACAATCTTATCTGGTCCCGCTTTATGGCATCCCAGATGGCAAGTGCAGTCTTTGACCGCATGCAGGTGGATATTACCAACGGACAGTATACATTCAGAGCAAACGGATCCAAGCTTAAGTTTGACGGCTTTCTTAAAGTCTATAAGCCTGAGAAAAACGAGGACAATATTCTTCCCCACGTCGAGAAGGGAGAAACCCTCACAGCGGGCGATGTAATAGGAGAACAGAACTTTACGAAGCCGGCTCCAAGATTTACTGAAGCTTCTCTTGTTAAAGAACTTGAAGAAAAGGGTATAGGAAGACCGAGTACCTATGCGCCTATAGTTGGTACCCTGAGAGAGCGCAGGTACATTACCATAGAAAAGAAGAGCCTCATTCCAACGGACCTGGGCTTTACTGTCACACAGATGATGGAAGAGTACTTTAAAGAAATCGTCGACGTCAACTTTACCGCCGGCATGGAAGACAAGCTGGACGACGTTGAAATAAAGGACGTGGAATGGAAGCAGATTATAAGAGACTTCTACAAAGACTTTGAAAAAGAGCTTGCCTATGCGGATGAGCATATTGAAAAAGTTGAAATAGAAGATCGTGTAACCGATGAGGTTTGTGAGAAATGCGGAAAGCCGATGGTTATTAAGCATGGACGCTTCGGTGAGTTCATGGCCTGCAGCGGCTATCCCGAATGTAAGAACACCAAACCCATTGTCAATACAACCGGGGTGGCATGTCCATCCTGCGGCAAGGATATCGTTGAAAGACGCAGCAAGAGGGGACGCATATTCTACGGATGCAGCGGCTATCCTGATTGTAAACAGATTTACTGGAATAAGCCGGTTAATAAAAAATGCCCTCAGTGCGGCAGCCTGCTGGTTGAGAAAAACGGCAGAGGTGGTAATAAGCTAGAGTGTTCCAACAAGGAATGTGATTATAAGGAGGCGTAGTCATGGAACAATTTCGTGCAACAACCATAGTGGCTGTAAGACGTAGTCCGGAAGATGTATGCATCGCCGGAGACGGACAGGTCACCATGGGAGAGACAGCTATAATGAAGGCAGGCGCCAAGAAGGTCCAGAAAATTTACAAGGACTCAGTTCTCGTAGGATTCGCAGGAGGCGTAGCCGATGCATTCTCTCTCAGAGAAAAATTCGAAAAGAAGCTGGAAGAACACAGCGGTAATTTAAAGCGTGCAGCAGTTGCCCTGGCACAGGACTGGCGCATGGATAAAGTAATGCGTAATCTTGAGGCCCTTATGATAGTGGCAAACGAGGAAGCCATGCTCCTCATATCGGGAAACGGCGAAGTAATAGAGCCGGATGAAGATTTTATAGCCATAGGCTCCGGCGGCAATTACGCCTATTCCGCAGCCAATGCTCTGTTTAACCATACAGAGATGACGGCGGAGGAAATATGCCGTGAAGCTCTTAAGATAGCATCTTCCATATGTGTGTATACCAACGACCACATTAGCGTTGAGAAACTGTAATGAAGGTCTAAAAGGAGGGCCAAAATGCAAAACAAGTTATACAGTATGACACCAAGAGAAATTGTTGAAGCTCTTGACAAATACATAATAGGTCAGGACGAGGCAAAGAAGTCCGTTGCCGTCGCCCTGAGAAACCGCTACAGAAGATCCAAGCTCCCTGAAGAGATGATGGAGGAAATAACTCCTAAGAACATTCTCATGATGGGTCCCACAGGCTGCGGTAAGACGGAAATCGCAAGAAGACTGGCAAAGCTCATGGACGCACCTTTCGTAAAAGTTGAAGCCACAAAGTTTACCGAGGTAGGCTACGTTGGCCGTGACGTTGATTCCATGGTAAGGGATCTGGTAGAGGCGTCCATAAGAATCACAAAGCAGTCAAGGCTGGAAGAAAAATATGCAATTGCAGATGAAATAGCCGAGGAAAAAATCGTTGAGGCCATTATTCCCGGAAAGGGAAAGAAGGCACCAACCAGCAGCGGCGGTCCTTTTGATTTCATATTGAACAGCGGCGGCTACAAGAGCCAGAAGCAGCAGTATGAAGAAAAGCAGGCCGAGGAGGCAATGCAGCAGCAAAACGAACAGCAAAATCAGGATGTGGCCATGGCGAGGGAGCAGGTGCGCCAGCAGCTTAGAAACGGCGACCTTGAAGACCAGTACATAGAAATACAGGTTTCAGATAAGCCAAAGAGCAATCAGCTGGACATGAGCGAGCAGGGAATGAGCATTGCCATAGGAAACATTTTCGGCGACATGATGCCTGACAGAAAAAAGAACAAGAAGGTCAAGGTAAAGGATGCCAGAAAAATTCTCAGAGAGGAAGAGGCCCAGAACCTTATCGACATGGATCAGGTAACAGAAGACGCTCTTGAAAATGCCGAACAAAATGGAATCATTTTTATCGACGAAATAGATAAAATCGCATCGGGCAGCGGTGTGCGTTCAGGAGCCGATGTATCCAGGGAAGGTGTCCAGAGAGACATTCTGCCTATTGTTGAGGGCAGCGTGGTAAATACGAAATATGGACCGGTTAAGACGGACCATATTCTGTTTATCGGCGCAGGTGCTTTCAGTTCTGCCAAGCCCACGGATCTTATACCGGAGCTTCAGGGAAGATTCCCCATCAGAGTTGAGCTTGAGAACCTGACGGAAGAGGTATTTCTGCAGATACTCACCGTGCCGGAGAATGCGGCCATAAAGCAGCAGAAGGCTCTTCTGGAGACGGAAGGTGTGGAAGTGGAGTTCACGGATGATGCCATAAAAGAAATCGCTCATATGGCATTTCTCATGAACGAGCAGACGGAAAACATCGGTGCGAGAAGATTACATACCATTCTTGAGAAACTCCTGGAGGATATTTCCTTCAACATTCCCGACATGGACGAGGATAAAGTTGTAATAGACGACAAGTATGTAAACGATAAGTTTATTGAGAAAATTCATCCTGTGGATTTGGACAAATACATTATTTAATCTTTGACAAAAAGGAGCCGTTGCGATAAAATGCAACGGTTTTTTAAATTGTCTTTCAATCAAGTAATTTTGGAAAAAGTCTGAAAATTACTTGATTTTAATAATTTTCAGAGTATAATAAAAACGATAGGGTAAATACGGTAACAATGTAAAGGCAGGGTGATAAATAAATGGCAACAATGCTGGAGAAAATAAGAAAGCTAAATTGGGTATTGCAGGAATCCCCGAAGGGCATTTTCTCATTTAACGATATGTGCGCAATTCTCAGCGATTTAACAAACGCAAATGTTTACGTCATTGACAATGACGGCGTTTTGCTTGGAGTTGCATATCAGAACAAAGACGATACATCTGCAGTGGTAGATCCGGAAACGGGACTTGAGGCTCTACCGAGAGAATATGCAGAAACCCTCAGCGATATTGAAGAAACACAGATGAACCTTCAGGGTGAAGATCTCCTTAAGATTCTCAGACATGAGAGTAAGACAAGTGAGAAATATCATTCACTGATTCCGGTCCTCGGCGGAGGCGGAAGATGGGGTACCGTCCTTCTTGCTCGCTACGAGCCTGAGTTCAGCGACGAGGACATAGTACTTGCAGAGGTAGGCGCAACGACTGTGGGAATAGAATTCCAGAGAGTAAAGAGCCTTGAGCTGGAAGAGGAAGAAAGAGAAATCGAAGTGGTCCGCATGGCCATCAGCACACTTTCCTATTCCGAGACTGAGGCTGTTCAGAAAATATTCGAAGAGCTAAAAGAGCGCGAGGGTATTCTGGTAGCAAGCAAAATAGCCGATAAATCCAGAATAACCAGATCCGTTATCGTAAATGCTCTGCGCAAGCTGGAAAGTGCCGGCGTTATTGAATCCAAATCCCTGGGCATGAAGGGGACACATATTAAAGTTCTCAACGAGAAATTCTACGAAGAATTATCCAAACTGAAGTAGCAATATGCTTAAAGCCGGTGATGAGAATGCAATATTGGTAGGTGTCAGCCGAGGTGCTGACATTGACCGAAAGATGGAAGAGCTAGAGGCTCTCGCTGAAGCAGCGGGAGTCTTTGTGTTGGGAGTAATGGTCCAGCAGCTTGCGAAAATCAATCCGGCGACCTTAATTGGAAAGGGAAAGGTCAGGGAGCTTAAAGAGCTGTGCGAAAACATGGAAGCAGACGTGGTGATTTTCAATGATGAGCTCTCCGGTATGCAAATGAGGAATCTGGAAGAAGCCCTTGGCGTCAGGATAATAGACAGGACAATTCTCATTCTGGATATATTCGCATCCAGAGCCACCAGCGCCGAAGGAAAGCTTCAGGTGGAACTGGCACAGCTGGCCTATAGAATGCCCAGGCTCATGGGCTTCGGTAAATCTCTGTCCAGGCTGGGCGGAGGAATAGGCACAAGGGGCCCCGGCGAAAAGCAGCTGGAAACAGACAGAAGACATATCCGCAAGAGAATGGATGACATAAGGCGGGAACTTGTAACGGTAAAGAGAACGAGGAGCGTACAGAGAAGCCGAAGGGAGAAAACAGGAATCCCCATAGTCGCCATTGCAGGCTATACCAATGCTGGAAAGTCCGCCCTTATGAACAGACTGGTGGACATGAGCGCAGACAGTGAGACAAAGGCGGAGAGCAAGAAGGTAGGCGAAAAGGATATGCTCTTCGCTACTCTGGATACGGCTCAGCGGAAAATATCCATAGATGGCAGGCGGGAATTTATTTTAGTAGATACAGTCGGTTTCGTAAGCGATCTGCCTCACGCCTTAGTCGATGCATTTAAAGCGACGCTGGAAGAAGTAAAGTTTGCGGATCTCATTTTGCACGTAGTGGATATATCTCAGGAGGAAGGCGCATTTCAGATTGAAACTTCCCACAAAGTTCTGGAAGAGATAGGTGCGGGAGAAAAAGAGCGCATAATGGTGTATAATAAAATCGACATAGCCGAAAATGAGCTAGTGGCACCGGTGCCCGGGGAATGCGTTTTCATCTCTGCGAAAACCGGTGAAGGCATAGAGGAGCTTCTGGACATTATCGACGGGAAAATCTATTCCGGACTGGTAACCGCCAGACTGAGGGTGCCATTTTCACGGGGCGACATAGAGTCCTTTGTCCGGGAGAGAGGACAGGTTGAAAATGTGCAGTACGATGAAGAGGGAAGCATTATAACGGTAGTCCTGCCCAAGGAGGATTACGGGAGAGTCAGAGAATATGATACTTTATAAGACTGTGGCCGGAGAGGCAACAGCTGAACAGACAATAGAGAAGTCGCGTTTTATCACTTACGTTAAGCCTGTCTCATCAAGGGAAGAGGCGGATGCTTTTGTTAAGGAAATAAAAGCCAGACATAAGGATGCTACTCATAACGTTCCTGCCATGGTTATCGGAGATAAAATGCAGATTCAGTGGGCCAGCGATGACGGGGAGCCAAGCGGTACCAGCGGTGCGCCTATTGTTCAGATGCTTGTCAGTGAAGAGATTACCAATGTGTGCCTGGTGGTGACCCGTTACTTCGGCGGAATAAAACTGGGGACAGGCGGCCTGGTAAGAGCTTATACCTCCAGTGCAAAACTAGGAATAGAAGCTGCGGGGATAAAAGAAGTTGCCGAAAGATTTTTCGCGGAAGCTGAGGTAGACTATACATATCTGTCCGCCTTTCAGCGAGTGGATGGTGAAAGATTTAAGATAGAGTCCATAGATTACGGTGAAAAAGTAAAAATTTTAATGAGTGTTCAGAGCGAACAAACCGCAGAATTAAAGGCACAGATAAAAGAATTGTCTCAAGGAAAGGCAAAAATCATTTCAGAATACAATAAAAACACTTGACAGTGAGCCTCAAGTGCTATATATTTTATAAATGTGCCGAGCAAACAGGATAAGGAATCCCTGCGAAGCATGAGAGAAATGCTGGCATAGCTCAGTTGGTAGAGCAGCTGATTTGTAATCAGCAGGTCGGGGGTTCAAGTCCCTCTGCCAGCTCCACACCCGGAGGAGTGCCCGAGTGGCTAAAGGGGGCGGACTGTAAATCCGTTGGCTCAGCCTACATTGGTTCAAATCCAATCTCCTCCACCAATATGCGGAAGTGGCTCAGGGGTAGAGCATCGCCTTGCCAAGGCGAGGGTCGCGAGTTCGAATCTCGTCTTCCGCTCCATTAAACAAAATGGGCGCGCAAGTGCGCGCCCACATTAAGCGGATGTGGTACAATGGTAGAACCTCAGCCTTCCAAGCTGATGACGTGAGTTCGATTCTCATCATCCGCTCCACTGACAATAATCGCCCTTACGGGCGATTAATATAAAATGATATGTGGGCTCATAGCTCAGTTGGATAGAGCAACGGCCTTCTAAGCCGTGGTTCGGGGGTTCGAGTCCCTCCAAGCACGTTCTTCGAAAAA
>DFGY01000026.1 GCA_002372505.1 Firmicutes bacterium UBA3738 | reverse complement strand
TCTCTTGACACAGGGGGGCAAAATAAATAAAATACCGTTATATAATTGAATAGGGTGCTGATGGAGAGCAGTAACAAGGTTGTGACCATACAGAGAGAGGACCGGCGCAGGCATAAGGCAGGCGCAGCTGAGAGGTCCTAGGCAGACGCCTTGCGAAGGTCGCTTCGGAGCCCACGTCCTTAAGAATGAGTGCTGCAGCGAACGGCGGAAAGGCCGGAGCTGCGGAACAAAGGTGGTACCGCGGATAACTTCCGTCCTTTGCATAAGGGCGGAGTTTTTTTACAAGGCAAGGAATAGGAGAGAAGATTATGGCGAAAAATCTGGAAAAGACCTACGATCCGAAACAATTTGAGAAGAGGATCTACAAGGGATGGGAGGAGAAGGGATGCTTTAAGGCTTACAGGGATCCGGACAAGACCCCTTATACAATTGTAATGCCCCCTCCGAACATTACGGGGCAGCTCCACATGGGACACGCACTGGACCATACTATTCAGGACGTCCTCATCAGATGGAAGAGAATGTCCGGCTTCAGCACACTTTGGCTGCCGGGTTCAGACCATGCCAGCATTGCAACGGAAGTAAAGGTTGTAAACAAACTCAAAGATGAAGGAATAGACAAGGATGACATAGGCCGTGAAGAATTCCTTAAGCATGCATGGGCCTGGAAGGATGAGTACGGCGGCAGAATCACTCAGCAGTGCCGTGAGCTCGGCGACTCCTGCGACTGGGATCGCGAGCGCTTCACTATGGACGAGCAGTGCAGCAAGGCAGTTAAAACATTCTTTATTAACCTGTATAAAAAAGGCCTTATATATAAAGGTAACAGACTTATAAACTGGTGCCCGGACTGCGGCTCCGTTCTCTCGGATATTGAGGTAGAGCACGAAGATGAGCAGGGAAGCTACTGGTACTTCCGCTATCCCGGCGCTGACGGTGGCGAGGGAATAGAAATCGCCACATCCAGACCGGAAACTATATTCGGCGATGAGGCCGTTGCCGTTCACCCCAGTGACGAGCGCTACAAGGACATAGTCGGCAAGAAGGTAATCATTCCTCTGCTGAATAAGGAAATCCCCGTTATAGCCGATGAGTATCCGGATCCGGAAAAGGGCTCCGGCGCAGTAAAGATTACTCCGGCTCACGACATGAACGACTTTGAAGTTGGTCTCAGACACGACCTGCCTACGCCGTCGTGCATCAATCCTGATGGAACAATGAACGAGCTGGCAGGAAAGTACGCGGGAATGGACAGATACGAATGCCGTAAAGCCTTCGTAAAGGATCTGGAAGAAGCAGGCTACCTGGTAAAGGTAGAGCAGCTGACAATTCCAACGGGAAGATGCTACCGCTGCGGCACAGCAGTTGAGCCTATGCTTTCAGATCAGTGGTTCGTAAAGATGAAGCCGCTGGCAGACCCGGCAATAGACATAGTAAAAGACGGAACCATTCAGTTCGTACCGGAAAGATTCTCAAAGACATACATGCACTGGATGGAAAATATCAGAGACTGGTGTATCTCCCGTCAGCTTTGGTGGGGCCACAGAATCCCGGCATATTACTGCGAGGAATGCGGTGAAATGGTTGTAGACTTTGACCAGCCGGAAAGCTGCCCCAAGTGCGGCGGCACTCACTTCCACCAGGATGAAGACGTGCTGGATACATGGTTCTCATCGGCTCTTTGGACATTCTCAACCTTGGGATGGCCGGATATGACGGAAGACCTTAAGTACTTCCATCCCACGGACGTACTCGTAACAGGATACGACATTATATTCTTCTGGGTAGCCAGAATGATATTTACAGCCATAGATGCAATGGACGAAGAGGCCTTCAAATACGTTTACGTACACGGCCTGGTAAGAGACGCCCAGGGACGGAAGATGAGTAAGTCCCTCGGCAACGGCATCGATCCACTGGATGTAATCGACCAGTACGGAGCCGACGCCCTGAGATTCATGCTCATTACAGGTATCAGCCCGGGTAACGACATGAGATTCCAGTACGAAAGAGTGGAGGCTGCCAGAAACTTTGCCAACAAGCTTTGGAATGCATCCAGATTCGTAATAATGAATCTCCAAGATGAAAATGGTGAAATGCTGCCTCTGGCGGACCTTGAGGGTGCTGCTCTCAAGGACGAAGACAAGTGGATGATAGCCCGTGTCAATGAAGCCACTAAGAACGTAACCCGCGATATGGACCGATTTGAACTGGGAATGGGCGGCCAGAAGGTTCACGATGTAATCTGGAACGAGTACTGCGACTGGTACATTGAGCTGGTTAAGAGCAGACTTTACGGTGAAGATGAAGAGGACAAGAAGGTTGCAAGAGCCGTCCTGGTCAGCGTACTCAAAGACCTGCTCAGACTGCTCCACCCCTACATGCCTTTTATTACAGAAGAAATCTGGCAGTTCCTGCCGGGCACGGAAGGCACATTCCTCATTGCAGAGCCCTGGCCAGTATATGACGAAGGCAAGACTTACGAAGAGGAATCAGCAGTAATCGAAAAGGCCATGGAAGTAATCAAGGCCATCAGAAATATCAGAGCCGAGGCTGAGGCTTCACCGGGCAGAAAGCTGACGGCGGTAATTCAGGCTGAAGGCGCAGCTGCCGAGACAATTGAAGCAGGCCAGACATATGTAAAGAACCTGGCCAACATTACCGACATAAAGATTACTGCCAGCGACGATGACGTGCCCGCTGAAGTAATGAGCGCAGTAATCACTGAGGCAGAGGTCCACGTTCCTCTCGACGAACTGGTTGACTTCGAAGCCGAGCTTGAGCGTCTGACAAAAGAAAAGAAGAAGCTGGAAGGCGAAGTTAAGCGCGCCAAGGGCATGCTTTCAAACGAAAAATTCGTAAGCAAGGCCCCGGCGGAAAAGGTCCAGGAAGAAAAGGACAAGCTGGCCAACTACGAAGACATGCTGGCTAAGGTAATTGACAGACTGGCCATAGTTGAGAGCAAGCTAAAGTAGTGAAGATAATCGCCGAAGAAATTATATTGATGAAATACGGAGAAATATGACGGAAGAAAGAAAAAAGAGCGCCATAGAAAGAATTGGCGAATTCGAAAGATTCGGCAGCGTCTTTGGCCTTGAGCGCATTAGCGCTCTACTTGCCAAACTTGGAGATCCCCAGAAAGATCTGGGGGTCATTCACGTTGCAGGGACAAACGGCAAGGGCTCCGTGTGCCGCTACATGTATGAAGGCCTACAGGCCAATGGGTACAAAGTAGGCCTGTACACCTCACCCTTTATAGAGAGGTTTGAGGAAAGAATCGAGTTTGACCACCGACTTATTTCAGAAAAAGATCTGGAAAAGTACACTGACAGGGTTATTGCCGCTGCCCAGGAGCTTATAGCAGAAGGCAGCGAATCCCCTACGGAATTTGAAATAGTAACGGCTATAGCTCTTTGCTACTTCAAGGATCAAAATGCGGACTTTGTAATTCTCGAAGTAGGTCTGGGTGGCAGAGGAGATTCCACAAATGTAATAGAGCGGCCTCTCATCAGCATTATAACTTCCATCGGCTACGACCACATGGACAGGCTGGGAAACACCTTGGCAGAAATAGCCTGTGAAAAAGCCGGAATTATAAAGTCCGGCGTGCCTGTGGTAATGAACGTGGAGGAAAGAGAGGCGGCTGTGGTAATAGCCAGGGAGGCATACAAAAATGGCTGCGTCCTTCACGATGTATCAAAGACCAAGTGGTATAAAACTGAAGATGTGGGCTACGGCAGCTGTTTTAACACATTTATTGAGGGCACGGACTACAGCGATGTGGAAATCAGCATGGCCGGAGAGCATCAAATCGAGAACGCGGTGACGGCCCTTACGGCTATTGAAATTCTGCGAAAAGCGGGTATAATATCTGTGGAGCGCACGAGGCTTTACGAAGGTCTTAAAAAGGCCGTCCAGAAGGGGCGCTTTGAAGTAATCGGTGCGGATGAGAAATTCGTGCTGGACGGTGCCCACAATCCTGACGGAATGGAAGCCCTGGTGGGGACTGTGGATGACATATACTACGGCAGCCGCGTGCTTGTTGTCATGGGCGTACTCGTCGACAAGGCGGTGGGACAGATCGTTGAGCTGGCTCAGCACATGGCTGATGAATTCATAATTACAGAGCCGGACAATCCGAGAAAGATGCCGGCAGATGAGCTGGCGGCTATGCTTACAAGCAAAGGGAAAGAATGTATAGTCTGCCCGGTGCCTGCAGATGCAGTAAAGAAAGCCAAAGAAATGGCAGATGACTACGATGTGGTAATATGTGCAGGCTCCTTGTACTTGATAGGTGAGATAAGAAAACTGCTTAGAGAGGGGAGTATAGATGAGTAGCAAAAGATTAAAGGTCCTGATGTTTTACAATCCATATTCAGGCAACGGACTATTCAAAAATAACCTGGATCTCATAGTGGAAAAATATCAGGAAAAAGATTACCAGGTAGTGCCTGTCAGGGCAGCCCGGGGTCTTGCCATAGATCAGGCTCTGTCTGAAATGAACCCGGCGGAGTACAGACAGATAATCGTTGCCGGCGGTGATGGAACAATAAATATTTGCGTAAATACCATGATAAAGTATGGTATTGATTTACCTATTGCCATCTTCCCCACAGGGACGGCCAATGATTTTGCATACTATTTCGATCTTCCTCACGATATCGGGGAAATGATTGAAGTGGCTTTGGGAGAAAACTATACATATGCCGATGTGGCCAAGTGCAATGACAAGTATTTCATAAACGTTGCAGCCCTGGGCACATTGGTTGACGTGAGCCAGAAGACGGATCCAAACCTAAAGAACACCCTCGGCGTATTTGCATATTACCTTAAGGGACTTACGGAGCTGGTAAAGCTCCACACCATTCCGGTGAAGCTCACCACGCCGAACAAAGTATACAATGAAAAGATGTTCTTCATGGTAGTCATGAACGGCAAGAGCGCCGGAGGTTTTAAAAAGATATCACCAAACTCTGAAATAAATGACGGCCTTCTCGATGTAATTTTATTCAGAAAGATGCCGGTTATGGAAATGGGTCAGATATTCATGCAGGTAATAAACGGCAACCATCCGAAAAACCGCAAAGTCCTCTATTTCCAGACAGATTATCTTAAAATCGAATCTACGGATGACGTATCTACGGATGTTGACGGAGAACACGGAGAGAAGCTGCCTCTGGAATTTTCCGTTCTGCCGAAGAAGCTCCGCATATTCGTAAAGGGAGAGGATAATGAAAAATAGCATTAAATATAATGTGACAACAGATGAACAGAAGCTTGATCGCTTTTTCATGGAGAATGACCTTGAATATTCCGACGAGCATCCTGTGGAGACAGACAGGGTGAAGTGCTGGGAAGTCCTGGATGAAGATAAGCTCATAGGCGGTGCATGCCTGGCTCTTCGTCAGGGAGAATACATCCTTGATGGAATAGCGGTGGACTCGGATTACAGAGGAAATGACATTGGCCACAAGCTGCTCATGCTGGTGCTGGATGAAACCAGAGAGCGGGGAGGCGAGAAAGTGTTCCTGGTAGCCAGGGCACCGGAGTTTTTCGCCCACTACGGTTTTACGGAAGTGGCAAAGGAAGATGCACCCAACTTCTTTGAGTGCCTGACCTGCCCACAGTGCGGCGTCACATGTTTTCCAAAAGTAATGGTAACGGAGGTATACTAAAGTGAGAATAATACTCGATGGGATGGGCGGAGACAACGCCCCGGGTGAGATTGTAGCAGGTGCAGTGGAAGCATCCAAGCTTATTACAGATGAGATATGCATCATAGGCAGGCAGGAGCTTATAGAAGCGGAGCTTGCCAAATATGAATATGATAGAAACAAAATCACGGTAGCAGATGCCACAGAGGTAATTGGAATGGAAGAAGCGCCGGTAAAGGCTGTCCGCACGAAAAAGGATTCTTCCATCGTCAAAGGACTTAACATGGTCAAGAACGGAGAAGGTGATCTATTCATATCCGCAGGAAGCAGCGGTGCCCTCATGGCAGGCGGCCTGTTCATTCTGGGAAGAATCCACGGTATAGACCGTCCTGCAATAGCCAGCGTCTACCCTATTCTGGGGGACAAGGCATGCCTGCTGGTAGATGCGGGAGCCAATTCCGAGTGCAAGCCGGCAAACCTTCTTGAGTTTGGAATAATGGGCAGCATATACATGGATAAAGTAATCGGCAGACATAACCCTGAAGTAGGCCTTGTAAATCTGGGCGTTGAAGAGAATAAAGGCTCCACTCTTACCAAGGCTGCGTATGACCTGCTTAAGAAAGCGAACCTTAACTTCGTAGGAAACGTTGAGGCCAGAGATGTACCTCAAGGAGCCTGCGATGTAATAGTATGCGACGGCTTTGTAGGTAATGTAATACTGAAGCTCACTGAAGGACTGGCCTGGAATATATTCGGCCTTGTAAAGCACAAGTTCACCAGTACCACAAGAGCCAAGATGGGAGCTCTGCTCCTTAAGGACAAGCTGGGAGAGCTTAAGAAGGAGTTCGACTACTCAGAGTATGGCGGCGCGCCTATTCTCGGAGTGAAAGGTCCTCTCGTAAAAATGCACGGTTCATCAAACGCCAACGGCGTTAAAAATTCAATACTCAAGGCGATTCCTTTTGCAAAGGAGGACGTTGTTGGTATAATACAGAGTACGGTTTTGGAAATAGAGGAGATAGAGACCAGTGACTAAGGGCAGCATATTTACCAGAATAGGATACGAATTCAACGACAAATCACTGTTTGAAACTGCGGTGACTCACAGTTCATATACGAGGGAAAACAACATGCCTCAGTCCTCGTGCAATGAAAGACTTGAATTCCTGGGAGACGCTTATCTGGACATTATAATCGCCGAGGAACTGTATTCAAGACTGCCGGAGGAAAACGAAGGGATTTTGACAAAGTTCAGAGCTCTCATAGTCTGCGGCCCATCTCTGGCTGAGGTGGCCAGAAAAATAGACCTTGGCAGGGAACTCAAACTGGGAAAAGGAGAAGAGCAGGCCGGCGGAAGAGACAGGGAGTCTATCATCGCAAACGCAGTGGAGGCGGTAATAGCAGCCATTGTCATGGACGGCGGATATGCCAAAGGCAGAGACTTTGTCCTGGAACATTTCGAGAAAAGAATAAGAGATGTAATAAGCGGCAAAATCCACAGTGACTATAAAAGTGAGCTTCAGGAATACTATCAGGTCAACGGACCGGTGGAAATCAGTTATGAGCTCATTAATGAAGAAGGTCCCGATCACGATAAGACATTTCATGTAAGAGTAATGGTAGGAGGCCTGCAGAAAGGCAGCGGCTCCGGTAAAAGCAAGAAGGAAGCGGAGCAAAATGCGGCCAGAGAAGCTCTGGTCAAAGGAGAATAATTAAGAATGTACTTTAAGAGAATAGAAATACACGGATTTAAATCATTTGCTGAACCTACTGTAATAGAGTTCGACCGAGGCATAACCTGCGTCGTCGGACCTAACGGCAGCGGTAAGAGCAATATTTGCGATGCAATTCGCTGGGTGCTGGGTGCCCAGAGCGCCAAGATGCTCAGAGGCGACAAGATGGAAGACGTCATATTCGCCGGAACACAGAACAGAAAATCCCGCGGCATGGCTGAGGTAACACTTGTTATCGACAATTCCGATGCCGCTCTCGACATAGATTACAACGAAGTGGCCATAACGAGAAGGATGTACCGCTCGGGAGAGAGTGAATACCTTATTAACAACAACCTCTGCCGCATGCGTGATATTCGTGAGCTCATTATGGACACAGGAATAGGCGTGGAAGGATATTCCATCATAGGTCAGGGTAAGATTTCCGATATTATCAGCAACAACACGGAAAGTATCAGAGAGATTCTCGAAGAGACCGCCGGCATTGTAATGTACAGGAGCCGTAAGGCGGATGCCGAGAGAAAGCTTTCCTCTGCCACAGCCAATATGGAAAGAGTGGGAGACATTATCGGTGAAATCGAAGGCCGCATAGATAAGCTGAGAGATGACAGCGAAAAGGCCACTCGCTATCTGGAACTGAGAGATCGCCACAGGGAACTTGAAATAAACATCACTCTAAAGAATATAGAAAATATAAAGGAAAAGAATAAGGACGTAGAAGTTGACCTTGCAAATCTCAAAAAAGAGATTGATGAAATATCCGTAAAGAGAGAAGCTCTCGCCGGAGAAATCAGCAAGGGACTTTCCATTCGCGAAGAGCTGGATGAAAAAATCGATGCCAGCAGACAGCAGCAGTCACTCGTTTCAGATGAGCTGAGCAGGCTGGTAAACCAGAGGGAAGTAAACAACGAAAGAATTGCTTCCATTGAGCGTAACGATGAAAGACTTCGCAGTGAAATAAAAGAGCTGGAAGAAAAAATAGAATCGGAAAAGAGCAACTCCAAGGAACTCTTCGAGGAAAAGAAACAGTGGGATGAAAAACTCATAGAGCTGAAAAGCGAGCTAGAGGAAAAGCTGTCTCAGTTCAGAACCTTCCAGGAAGAGCTTCACGACCAGGGCAATGTTATAGACGAAAAGAAAAATACACTCCTTGATCTTCAGAGCAGGGTTTCATCAAAGAAGGCTGAAATGCAGGGCATGGAAAGTCTGGTTGAGACCCTTCAGAGAAGAAAGGAACAGATTGAAACGGAAAAGGGCAGCGGTGAAGAGGAGAACCGCTCATCAGCCGACTCTCTGGATGAGGCAAAGAAGCAGGAAGAAATTCTCCGCGGCGAACTTGAACAGCTGAAAAAGCAGAGAGAAGAAAGCAGAAGCTCTCACGAAAATAAGGTTGCAGAGGAAAGAAAACTTTCCTCCGCCATTGAAGAACTGAAAATATCCATCGGCCAAAAGCAGGCCCGTAAGAGAACCTTTGAAGAAATGCAGGCAGGCTATGAAGGATATAACAATGCTGTTAAATTTATAATGAAGAATAGGCCGGCAGGTATAGAGGGCACTGTAGCTGACCTTATTAACGTACCCGACGGTTTTGAGACGGCCATGGAGACAGCACTTGGCGCCACAATACAGAACATTATCTGCGATGGCGACGATGCAGCCAAGAAAGCCATTGAGCTTCTCAAAAGAGAAAAAGCAGGCAGACTTACATTCCTGCCCCTTGGCTCCATTAAGCCTCGCGGCGTCCTGAAAGAGGATAAAGTCGAAAAGTCAAAGGGCTTTAAAGGCTACGGTGTTGACTGCCTTGAGTTTAACGAGAAATACCGCAGTGCAGTGGAGTACCTGGTAGGTAACGTGGTTGTCATGGAGACCATGGACGACGCCATTGCTCTGTCAAAGAACATAGGCGGCAGCTACAAGCTTGTAACTCTGGAAGGCGAAATCATTACAGCCGGCGGAGCCATTACAGGTGGCCGTCACAAGCACAAGAGCACAAACATATTCGAGAGAAAGGCTGAGATCAAGCAGCTGGCCCGTGAGCTTGACGACCTTGAAAAGGAAACCGAGTCAAGTGAAAAACGCATTGAAGAACTCAGACAGGAAATAGCAGACTTCGACAGAAAAATAGCTGCTGCCGGCGAGAGCATTGGCGAAAAAGAGAGAGAACTCTTTGCCAAAGAAAATGAAATCACCATTATTAACACGGCTATTACCGACTTTGAAACTCAAGGTGAGCGCTGGCAGAAGGAGCTTGACAACATTGCCCGTGAAATGGGCAGTGCCAGCGAAAGCATCGGAAAGCTGGAGCAAGATGTTTCAAGTGCGGAAAGCGAAATAAAGGAAATCGAAAGCTGGCTTGAGGCTAACAGCGCTTCCTACGAAGACAGCAGAATTAAGCTGGAGGAACGTAACCGTGAAATAACCGAAGCCAGAATCGCAGTAGGTTCCTGTGAAAACGAAAAGAATAAAGTAGATGCCATCGTTGGCAGAGTGGAAATGCAGATACGCACCTATGAACAGGACAAGGAGCGTAAAGAAGCAGAGCTTGAAAATATAAACAGAGAAAAATCCAACATCCTCGGCAGTCACAACGAGAATGCCGATGTTATAGAAGATAAAAGAAAGGCTAAGGAAGAGCTGGACGGACAGCTTGAAATTCTTCAGAATGAGTGCAGGGAAGTTACGGCCAAGTCCGCCGAAGACAACAGAGTCAAGGAAGAACTTGACCGCACCGCCCTTCAGCTTTCAAACCAGAAGAACGAGCTAGATATTAAGCAGGCTCGTCAGGATACCCAGCTGGAAAATGCAAAGAACAAGCTGTGGGAGGAATTCGAAATTTCCTACGCCCAGGCTATCGACTACCAGAGGGAGGACTTCGTCATGTCCTCGGCAGTGCGGGAAAACCGTGACATTAAGAGAGAGCTTCGTGAGCTTGGTGAAGTAAATGTAGGAGCCATTGAAGAATACAAAGAGGTCAGCGAGCGCTACGAGTTCCTTTGCGGCCAGCGCAGCGACATAGAAAAGTCCATGAACGAACTTAACAAGATAATCACCGACATGGACAAGATCATCAAAGAAAAGTTCAAGGACAGCTTCGACTCGGTAGTAGTCAACTTCGAAGAGGCATTCAGAGAGCTTTACGGCGGCGGCCACGCCAAGATCAGTCTGGCGGACGAAAGCGATCCTTTCAATTCGGAGATAGAGATTACGGCCCAGCCACCGGGCAAGCAGCTTAAGCACATAAACCTTCTTTCCGGCGGAGAGAAGACCATGACGGCAATAGCCCTCATGTTCGCAGTGCTCAAGACAAAACCGACTCCATGTTGTATACTGGATGAGGTGGAGGCTGCACTGGATGACAGCAACCTTGAAATATTCGGCAACTACGTTCGCAGCTTTGAGGGTGTACAGTTCACACTTATCACCCACCAGAAGCAGACTATGGAACACGCCGATGTAATGTATGGAATCACCATGCCGGAAAGCGGCATTTCAAAAGTATATTCACTGCGCATGGAGGATCAGACTCAGAGCGCGTAAGCAAGCAAAAGAGGGGAGCATAAATGAGTTTAAGAGAAAAGAAGGGTTTCTTCGGAAGAATGAGCGAGCGCCTGGCCGACGTTATTTTCGTAAGACCTGAAATAGATGAAGATTTGTTCGACGAAATAGAGGAGGTACTCATTACCTCCGACATTGGCATGGACACAACCATGAAAATCGTCGAAGAGACCAGACGAATAGTTAAGAAGGAATACTACACGAAACCGGAGAACGTTTACAAAGTTCTGGAGCGTGTAATGGTTGAGATAGTTGACAAGGGCGACAGACAAAAGCTTTCGGATGAAACTCCGCTGGTAATTATGATGATAGGAATTAACGGCGGCGGCAAGACCACAACAATAGGTAAGCTGGCCTACAGAGAAAAAAAGGCCGGGCGCACCGTTCAGCTGGCAGCGGCAGACACCTTCAGAGCCGCTGCAAGTGAGCAGCTTAAAATCTGGGGTGAGAGAAACGATGTAAACGTTATCAGCCATGAAGAGGGAACGGATCCTGCGGCTGTAATATTTGACGGAGTTCAGAGCGCCAAGGCGAGAGGCACAGACGTACTCATCTGCGACACGGCAGGAAGACTTCAGAACAAAAAGAATCTCATGGCAGAGCTTGAGAAGATGAACAGAGTAATCGACAGAGAGTTTCCCGAAGCTCACAGAGAGACAATTCTCGTTCTCGATGCCACCACAGGAAAGAACGCTGTTTCCCAGACCAAGGAATTCAATGAAGTGGCCGAGCTTACAGGCGTTATTCTCACAAAGCTGGACGGCACAGCCAAAGGTGGCATTGCCATTACCATAGCAGACGAGTTCGACATGCCCATTAAATTCGTGGGCGTCGGCGAAGGTATAGAGGATCTGGAGGAATTCTCCGCAGAGGATTTCATAGGAGGAATATTCCATGAGTAAGCCGGTAGTGGCTGTAGTGGGCAGACCAAATGTAGGCAAGTCCACCTTATTCAATAAAATAGTTGGAAAAAGAATTTCCATTGTGGAGGATACGCCGGGTGTCACTCGCGACCGCATATACGCGGAGGCAGAGTGGTGCGGCGTGGACTTTGCGTTAATAGATACAGGAGGCATCGAGCCTCAGAACACCGAGGTCATTCCCAGTCAGATGAGAGCTCAGGCGGAAATAGCCATGGAAATGGCAGACGTTGTGCTCTTCATGGTTGACGGCCGGGAAGGTCTTACAAACTCTGACCACGAAGTGGCGGATCTTCTCAGAAGAAAGTCGGGCAAGGTTGTCCTTGCAGTAAACAAGATAGACGGAAGCAATGTGCCTGATGACTTTTACGATTTTTACGAGCTGGGACTGGGAGAGCCACTGGCGATTTCCGCGGCCAACAAGCTGGGTCTCGGGGACCTGCTGGACCGGCTGGTTGAAAACTTCCCCAAGGGCCTTGGCACTGACGACGAAGACGAAACAAAGATTGCCGTTATCGGCAAGCCTAACGTAGGCAAGTCTTCACTTATAAACGCCCTTCTCGGTGAGAACAGAGTAATCGTCTCGGACATAGCCGGGACTACCAGAGATTCCATAGACACGCCTCTGGAAAAGGACGGCGAAAAGTATCTTCTCATAGATACTGCAGGAATCAGAAGGAAGAGCAAAGTAAACGAAGACATAGAAAGGTACAGCGTCATACGTGCCATAGCCGCAATAGAGCGAAGCGACGTGTGCATAGTTGTAATAGATGCCACCTCGGGCATTACAGATCAGGATAAGAAAATTGCCGGCCTCGCCCACGAAGCGGGAAAGGGAATTGTGGTCTGTGTAAACAAGTGGGATGCAATTGAAAAAGAGACCAACACCATGAAAAAGTTTGCCGACCGCATTAAGGTGGAATTCCCCTTTATGCAGTATGCACCCAGCATTTTCATTTCGGCTATGACAGGCCAGAGGCTGGACTCGGTAATTGAGACGGCCAAGGTGGTTGCGGAGAATCGCTCTCAGAGAGTTCCCACAGGACAGCTTAACAGTCTCATTGCAGATGCTGTCATGATGAAGCATCCGCCATCGGACAAGGGCAAGAGCCTGAAGATTTATTACGCATCACAGGTGGGAGTGAGACCGCCACTATTCTCGTTCAAAGTAAATTCGCGGGATCTTATGCACTTCTCATATTCCCGCTATCTGGAAAACAGAATAAGAGAGACCTTCGGCTTTGAGGGCACGTCCATAAAGTTTGTGTTCAGAGAAAAGGGAGACAAGGACGATGTATAACGATATTGGCATACTGGGAATAAACCTGATTACAGTCGGAATGTTAAAGTACGTGCTTATAAACGTTCTGGTTGTAATTGTTGCATATGCCCTGGGCTGCATTTCGCCTGCAACTATTCTGGCAAAGAAACGAGGCATCGACATCCGCAAGGAAGGCAGCGGTAATCCGGGAACAACAAACACCCTCAGGGTCATGGGAAAGAAAGAAGCTCTCATTGTGCTTCTTGTTGACGTTCTTAAAGGAGCCATTGCGGTAATTCTCGCAGGAACTCTTATAGGTATGGATGCGGCCATGATTGCGGCAGTGTTTGTATTCATTGGCCATGTGTTCCCCGTAACTCACAAATTTAAGGGGGGGAAAGGCGTTGCAACGGCCTTCGGTGCCCTGACGGCTATTCATTCCGCTATTGGATTTGGCTGCCTGGGAATAGTAATTGTATGTGTGGCTATTTCCAGAAGAATGTCCGTTGGATCAATTATAGGAGCCATAGCGTGCCCGGTATTGTCATTCATAGTGGAACCCCGCTTCTTCCCCTATGCTCTTTTTATGGGAATTATTGTTTTGTTTAAACATGCAGGCAACATTAAGAGACTCATGCGCGGTGAGGAGCCGAAACTTTCCTTTAAGTCCAAGGATAAGAGCGAGAAAGTTGAAGAAACAGAGAAAGACGAATTCGATTTCTAGTGAAAGAGAAAGGTGATAGAAATGAAAAAGATTGGTGTAATCGGTGCAGGTAGCTGGGGTACGGCTCTGGCAATAACCCTTTCAAACAAAGGGCACAGCGTAAAGATGTGGGATCTGGACGAGACTCATCTTAAGGAACTTGATGAGAACAGGGAGAATGTGAGGTATCTGCCTAATATTAAATTCAGCGACAATCTTCAGGTTGCTTTCAGCACAGAAGAAGCCCTGGATGGAGTGGATGTAGTTCTCTTCTCCGCACCGGCGCAGCATTTCAGAAGCGCCCTTACAGGAGCCCTTCCATATATAAAGGAAAACATGATAGCCGTAAACGTAGCAAAGGGTATTGAGCAGGGCAGCCTGAAAAGAATGAGCGAAATCGCTGAGGAACTTGCGCCTAATCTTAAATACTGCGTCCTTTCCGGACCTTCCCACGCTGAGGAAGTTGGACTGGGCATGCCAACAACTGTGGCAGTAGCCTCGAAGGATAGAGCAGTTGCGGAATTTATTCAGGATCTTTTCATCACTGACAGATTCAGAGTATATACAGCGGACGATATTGTAGGAATAGAGCTGGGCGGTTCACTTAAGAACATCATCGCTCTTGGCGCCGGCATATCCGACGGCATGGGATTCGGTGACAATGCCAAGGCGGCCCTTATGACCCGAGGTCTTGCGGAGATGAAGAGGCTGGGTCTGGCACTGGGTGCAGACGAAGCTACATTCCTGGGGCTGACAGGTGTGGGGGACCTTATTGTAACCTGCACAAGTATGCATTCCCGTAACAGAAGATGCGGAATCATGATTGGCGAGGGAATGGATCCGAAGGAAGCCACTGAAAAGGTCGGTATGGTGGTCGAGGGAATGTTCACTGCCATTGCAGCAAAGCAGCTGGCTGAAAAGGTCGGAGTGGAAATGCCTATTACCGAAGGCATTAACGACGTAATAGACGGCAAGATAGATGCGAGATCCGCAGTTGAAATGCTAATGACCAGGGATAGAAAACATGAGCTTGACTAAGACATTTCACATACAGACCTTTGGCTGTCAGATGAACGAGCGGGACTCGGAGACTCTGGCAGGCATGCTTACAGATATGGGGTACGAAGAGCAGGAAGTGAGAAACGATGCGGACATTGTCATCATTAACACCTGCTCTGTTCGCGAGCATGCAGACGAGAGATTTTTCGGAACTCTGGGTCAGCTGAAGAAAATAAAGGAGCAGAGGCCGGAATTCATCGTGGCTCTCTGTGGCTGCATGATGCAGCAGCAACATATCATAGACAGGGTTAAAACCAAATTCCCCTGGGTGGATGTAATCTTTGGCACTCATAACATTCACGAATTTCCCAAACTGATTTCTGCACTGGCATCGGAGAAGGAACGCCAGGTGGATGTTTGGGAAGACGGCGGCGAAATCGTGGAAGGCCTGCCGTCAAAACGGAAATTCAGTTTTAAATCTTTTGTAAACATAATGTACGGATGCAATAACTTCTGTACCTATTGTATAGTGCCCTTCACAAGAGGCCGGGAAAGAAGCAGAAGGCCGGAGGAAATTCTCCGGGAGGTTAAAGCCTTGGTAGACGACGGAGTAAAGGAAGTAACACTCCTGGGCCAGAACGTAAATTCCTACTGCGGAATGGACGATGCGGAAAATGAAGTAACATTCCCACAATTGCTATACATGCTCAACGACATTGAAGGATTAGAGCGTATCAGGTTTATGACTTCCCATCCAAAGGATTTGTCGCCGGAGCTGGTGCAGGCCTTTGCTGACTGCGAGAAAATCTGCAACCACATTCATCTGCCGGTGCAGGCGGGCAGTGACGAAATCCTGAAGAGGATGAACCGTCACTACACAAGTGCCCGTTATCTTAAACTGGTGGATTCCATCAGAGCCGTCAGACCGGGCATTGCCATTTCCACAGATATAATTGTAGGATTCCCGGGAGAGACGGAAGAAGACTTTGAGCAGACTCTTGATCTGTGCAGGAAGGTTGGATTTGACTCAGCCTTTACATTTATATATTCCGTCCGCAAAGGTACCCCGGCAGAAAAGTATGAGGATCAGGTGCCGGAGGAAGTTAAGCACGAGCGATTCACTCGTCTTGTGGATGTGGTAAATGAATCGGCAGCCGCCAGGAATGCCGCCATGGTAGGAAAGGTCTGCGATGTGCTGGTTGAAGGCAGCAGCAAGCACGGCCAGGAAGGCATGCTCTGCGGCAGAACCAGCGGCTTTAAACTGGTTGACTTCCCCGGTGACGAAAGCCTTACGGGTACCATAGTCAAAGTTGAAATCACAGAAGGAAAAACCTTCAGTCTAAGAGGTCAAATTGCAGAGTAATTATTTCTTACAATTATTCCTTTGAACAAATAAACGAAAAAAGCAGGTCACCTAAAAAAGGGGGCTGCTATTATTGAGTGTCCAAAAAATAAATGGAGCAACCAATGAAAAACAGGCGAGTTGTCAGTCAATTCCGAAAACTAATATATCCCTTAAAACGACTTGATAAATAATAGACAAGCATATATAATACTTGGAGCGTGTTTAACACTTTAATAACTATCATTTTAGGAGGATTAAATGAGCACTATTATTTTTCTAATCGGGTTTCCGTTTATAGTTGCGCTTGCTCTTTTAGTACTCAAAACCGACACAGCGAGAGACATTATCGTTAAGGTCGCTTCAATTGTAATAATTGCAGCGTCTATTCTTCTCGTTGTACAGAATTTCAAAAGCGGAGGCGAATACTTCTCTGTGAAGTACGCTGAAACTATTGGAACTGTAATGATGGTAGTCGAGGTATGCCTCGCACTTATGGTCGTCATTCTCGGTTTCAAGTACAAGAGATACGGAGCGCCGCTGTTTGCGGTAATCCAGACACCACTGATGATCTGGTTCGAACTCACAAAGGGTCACCACATCAACGTCTCAAATCAAATGTACATTGACAGACTTTCGATGATTATGGTACTCATCATCGGTATCGTAGGTAGTTTAATTACTGTTTACGCTATCGGTTACATGAAGGACTTCCAGCACCATCAGAAAGAGGGTGTTCCGGACAGAAGACCTTGGTTCTTCTTCCTCATGTTCTTATTCCTGTCAGCTATGTTCGGACTGGTTATGTCCAACAACCTGATCTGGATGTACTTCTTCTGGGAGATCACATCACTTTGTTCGTTCTTCCTCATCGGATTCAACGGACTCTTCCACAAGAAGGAAAACGAAGATACCATTGCAACAAGAAACGCTTTCAGAGCTCTGGTTATGAACCTGGCCGGCGGTCTTGGATTTGTTATCGGTATCATCCTGCTTGGAACTTACTATGAAACACTTGAACTGTCCACGATGATTACAATCGGAGCAATGGGCTACTCTGTTGTTGCCCCTGCCGCATTCCTGGCATTCGCCGGAATCACAAAGGCTGCTCAGATGCCGTTCAACAGTTGGCTGCTTGGCGCCATGGTTGCACCGACACCTACTTCGGCACTGCTCCACTCATCAACGATGGTTAAGGCCGGTGTATTCATCATCATCAAACTGGCACCGGTACTCGGATGGAACTTCGCAGGTCTGATGGTAATGATGGTAGGTGGTATTACCTTCCTCATGGCATCCTTCTGTGCGATATCCCAGACCAACGCAAAGAAAGTACTCGCTTACTCAACGGTTGCAAACCTTGGCCTCATCGTAGCCTGCGGTGGCGTAGGAAGTGCAGAAGCTGTATGGGCCGGAATCATGCTTATCATATTCCACGCCGTAACAAAGTCTCTGCTGTTCCTGTGCGTAGGTACTGCTGAGCACCAGATCGGCAGCCGTGACATCGAGGACATGGATGGTCTCTTCGAAAGACTTCCAAAACTTGCAGCATTCATGCTCATCGGTATCGCAGGCATGTTCCTGGCACCTTTCGGAATGCTGATTTCAAAATGGGCAACAATGGTAGCATTCGTTGACTCAAGCAACATTCTTCTCGTAGTTATCATCTGCTTCGGTTCAGCTGCAACTGCATTCTACTGGACAAAGTGGATGGGCAAGCTGTCAGCAACAATGGCTGGTCAGGAAAACATTCAGAAGAATGTACACGGCGAAGAAACATTCGTACACACAGTACTGTCAGCTCTGACGGTTATCGTCTGCCTCGGCTTCCCGTTCATCTCAAGCTCAATGGTAGTACCTTACCTTGAAGATGGATTCGGCAGCGTTGAGACACTGGCACTTTCAGCTAACAACATGATCATCGACTGTATCATGGTAGCTGTACTGGTACTCCTCTTCGCATTCTTCTTCGGAAGAACAAACAAGAAGATCGTTCCGCTGTACATGGCCGGTTACAACATGGGCGACGACCTCACATTCATGAATGCCATGAAGGGTGAGACACCTGTTTCCCTCAGAAACTGGTACATGGAAAGCTATTTCGGCGAAACAAAAATGAACGTAATTGGCGTAGCCTGCACAGCTGTTTGCATAGTTGCTGCACTGGGCGTCATAGTTGGTCAGATACTGGGAGGAGGTATGTAAAATGGTAAAAGTAATTATCTGTGTAATCGCGTACCTCGTACTGGCTCCATTCGTTGGAGGTATTCTGGCAGGACTTGACAGAAAGATCAGTGCTAGAATGCAGGGAAGAGTTGGTCCTCCAATTCTCCAGCCTTTCTACGATGTACTTAAACTTACGGAGAAAGAAAACATCACAGTTAACAGAGTCCAGGACTTCTATGTAATGTGCTTCTTCATCTTCGTACTCGTAACCGGTGGACTGTTCTTTGCAGGAGAAAACCTGCTGCTGGTAATGTTCACACTTACACTTGCAAGTGTATTCCTTATCATCGCAGCTTTCTCATCCAACTCTCCTTATTCGGAAGTTGGTGCTGAAAGAGAACTTCTGCAGATGCTGGCTTACGAACCGATGGTTCTCATCACATGCGTAGGCTTCTACATGTTCACAGGCAGCTTCCAGGTTGGACAGATCATGCTGTCAACTCAGATGCCGCTGCCATACCTGATTGGTCTGTTTATTGGATTCGTATTCATACTGACCATCAAGTTCAGAAAATCACCATTTGACCTGTCAATGTCACACCACGCACACCAGGAACTGGTTGCTGGTCTTAAGACAGAGTTCTCAGGTAAGACACTTGCCCTCGTTGAGGCAGCTCACTGGTATGAGAACGTCTTCCTGCTCGGCATGGTCTTCCTGTTCTTCGTGAACGGACAGTGGTGGGGATACGTTATTGGCGCTGTTGTTTGCCTCGGCACATATTTCCTTGAAATACTGATTGACAACAGCTTTGCGAGAATGAAGTGGCAGGTAGCAATCAACTCCGCATGGATCGTTGCTCTGGTACTGGGAACAGTAAACCTCTTCATGCTCTTGTTCATATAAGGAGGCGAGAAACATGTCATATATTACAAAGTCACCTTGGGTAATCCACTATGATGGATCGAGCTGCAATGGTTGTGACATAGAAGTGCTGGCTTGCCTCATGCCTATGTACGACGTTGAAAGATTCGGCGTCATCAATACCGGTAACCCAAAACATGCTGATGTATTCCTGGTAACAGGATCCATCAACGAACAGAACAAAAACGTTGTTAAGCAGATTTACGAGCAGATGCCCGAACCTAAGGTAGTAGTTGCTATCGGTATCTGTGCCTGCAACGGCGGTATATTCAAAGAATGCTACAACATCCTCGGCGGCGTTGACACAGTAATTCCTGTAGACGCTTACGTTCCCGGATGTGCAGCAAGACCGGAAGCTATCATCGACGCTGTAGTTGCCGGCCTGGGAATCCTCGAGCAGAAGCGTGCAGCAATGCTCGAAGCTCCGAAGGCTGCTCCCGCAGTAGAAGAGCCTGCAGCAGAAGAAGCAGAAGAAGCAGAAGAAGCAGCAGCTGAGGCTGAGGAAGCTCCCGTAGAAGAAGCAGCAGAAGAAGCTGCTGAGGAAGGAAAGGAGGAAGCATAAAATGAGTGAGAAAAAATGTATGATTCAGGACATTCAGACAACTGCTCCTTCCGAACTTCTCGAAAGAGTAAGACAACTGAAGGATGACGGTTACAGATTTTCACAGGCTTGCGCTACTCCTAAGGAAGACGGCGCAGAGATCCTCTACACATTCGACAAGGATCACATTCTGTTAAATCTGAGAGTCAAAGTAAGCGAAGGCGAAGAAATTGAAAGCATCACAGCTTCATACTGGCCGGCATTCATCTATGAGAATGAAATGCACGACCTGTTCGGAATCAAGTTCCTGCACAACGCACTTGATTACAACGGCAACTTCTTCGTTACAGCAGAACCAACTCCATGGAATCCAAAGAAGTAAGGAAAGGAAGGTAATATCATGGGAAAAAGAACTGTAATACCTTTCGGACCACAGCACCCGGTACTTCCTGAACCGGTTCATCTGGACCTGGTCATTGAAGACGAAAAGGTCGTTGAAGCCATTCCTTCTATCGGA
>DFGY01000129.1 GCA_002372505.1 Firmicutes bacterium UBA3738 | reverse complement strand
GGTCGCCCATGTTCTGTACGGTGGGAACACGCTCCTCGCCCATGAGGTCGGGGCGGGCAAGACCTTCGAGATGGCGGCGTCAGCCATGGAGAGCAAGCGCCTCGGGCTGTGCCAGAAGAGCATGTTCGTCGTCCCGAACCACCTGACTCTCCAGTGGGCAAATGAATTCATGCGCCTCTACCCGAGCGCGAACATCCTTGTCGCGACGAGGAAGGATTTCGAGACGGCCAACCGCAAGAAGTTCTGCGCCAGGATCGCCACCGGTGATTATGATGCCGTCATCATCGGCCATTCGCAGTTCGAGAAGATCCCGATCTCAGCGGAGCGGCAGGAGAGGATGCTGAATGCGCAGATCGAAGAGATCGAGGACGCGATCCGGGAGCTGAAGTTCAACAGGGGAGAGAATTTCACCATAAAGCAGATGGAGAAGACAAAGAAGACCCTGCAGGCGAGGCTCAGCCGCCTCATGGCAAATGAACGCAAGGACGACGTCATCACCTTCGAGCAGCTCGGTGTGGACAGGCTTTACGTCGATGAGTCGCAGGCCTACAAGAATCTTTTTCTCTACACGAAGATGCGTAATGTAGCAGGACTGTCCACCTCGGAGGCCCAGAAATCCTCCGACATGTTCATGAAGTGCCAGTACATGGACGAGGTCACGGGCGGGAAGGGGATCGTATTTGCGACCGGGACGCCGGTATCGAACTCCATGACGGAGATGTACAGCATGATGCGCTATCTCCAGTACGGTAAGCTGAAGGAGAAGGGGCTCCTGCATTTCGACTGCTGGGCGTCGACCTTCGGGGAGACGACCACAGCGATCGAACTTGCCCCGGAAGGGACGGGGTACCGCGCGAGGACAAGGTTCGCGAAGTTCTTCAACCTGCCTGAGCTCATGACCATGTTCAAGGAGGTGGCGGACATAAAGACCAGCGACCAGCTGGACCTGCCGGTCCCGGACGCGCACTATGAGACGATCGTCGTGAAACCTTCCGAAATCCAGAAAGAGATGGTCGCATCCCTTTCCGAGCGTGCGGCTGCGGTCCACAGCGGGAACGTGGACCCGTCCGTCGACAATATGCTTAAGATCACGTCGGACGGAAGGAAGATCGGACTTGACCAACGGCTCATGAACCCGCTCCTTCCGGACGACCCGGACAGCAAGCTGAATGCCTGTGTCCGGATCGTCTTCGGCATATGGGAGAAGGGGAGAGGTGAGAAGCAGACACAGCTCATTTTCTGCGATATGTCCACCCCGAAGAAGGACGGAACCTTCAATGTCTACGATGATATAAAAACGAAGCTCACCAACCGGGGAGTGCCGGAAAATGAGATCGCCTTCATCCATGACGCGGATTCCGAGGTCAAAAAGAAGGAGCTCTTCGCGAAGGTCCGTGCCGGCGAGGTTCGGGTGCTCCTCGGAAGTACCCAGAAGATGGGGGCGGGTACGAACGTACAGGACCGCCTGATCGCCGTCCACCATCTGGACGTCGGCTGGCGCCCTTCGGACATGACGCAGCGGAACGGCAGGATCATCCGCCAGGGCAATATGAACCCGGAAGTACAGGTCTATCAGTATGTCACGGAGGGGACGTTCGACGCGTACCTCTACCAGATGCTGGAGAACAAGCAGCGGTTCATCTCGCAGATCATGACGAGCAAGTCGCCGGTGAGGTCCTGCGAGGATATCGATGAACAGGTCCTATCCTATGCGGAAGTGAAGGCCCTGTGCGCGGGCAACCCGATGATCCGCGAGAAGATGGATCTGGATGTCGACGTGGCAAGGCTCCGCTTGCTCAAAGCAGACCACCAGAGCAGGCGGTACCGTCTGGAGGATAAGCTGATGAAGCACTATCCCGCCGAACTCGAAAAACAGAAAGGATTCATCGAGGGCTTTCGGAAGGATATCGGGACGGTGAACGCGAACCCTGTCCCAAAGGACGGATTTGCAGGCATGCGGGTCGGAAGCCGGATGTATACGGAGAAGCTGGACGCGGGCAATGCCATCCTTGAGGCATGCAAGGTCTGCACGAAATCAGGGGAGGAACCGGTCGGCTATTACCGCGGGTTCGATATTTCCCTCAGCTTTGAACCGTTCATGCAGTCGTTCGAGCTGCTCCTCCACGGGAGCATGACCCACCGGGTAGGCCTCGGCATGGACGCGAGGGGAAATATCACCCGCATCGACAACGCCCTTTCCGGCATAACCGATAAACTTGAAAGGGCGCAGGATAAGCTGGAGGAGACCAGGAAGCAGATCGAAGAAGCAAAGATCGAGGCGGCAAAGCCGTTCCCCCAGGAGGAAGAGCTCAGGCAGAAGAGCGCACGGCTTGCGGAGCTGGATGCAGCCCTCAATATGGACGTTACAGGTGGTACGGAGGAAGAGAAGTCAGCAGATGGGCAGGCGAGAGACGGAAGAAGTCGGAAGAACTCTGTACTGGAAGATCTCCGGGAAAAAGCGGGCCAGATCACTGCATGCAGAACAGAACGGTATACGGAGGAAGCCCTGTGAAGGAAAGGATATTTGTGAAAGTAACGCCGGAAGAGAAAGCGCAGATACGGCAGCGTATGAAGGATATGGGTGTTACAAATATGAGCGCCTATATGCGGAAGATGGCCATCGACGGGTACTGCGTGAAGCTGGATCTTTCCGATGTGAAGGAGATGGTGCGGCTCCTCAGGTATTGCAGCAATAACCTCAACCAGTATGCGAAGAAGGCAAATGAATCCGGCAGCATCTATGCCGAGGACATCCATGACTTGCAGGTAAGGTTCGAGGAGCTGTGGAAGATGGCAAAGGAAATCCTTGCAAGGCTTGCGGGAATCGACTGAAACAGCCCGCCGACAAACTTGCGGCATCTGCGGGGCAGGGTTACAATATAGACAGAAGATAAAGAAGGAGGAAAAAGAAATGTTCATCGTAAAATGGATCTTATTACTGCCGGTCAGGATTATCGCATTCATCCTTTCGCTCCTTTTGACCATCATCCGGATCTTTATCGATGTCGCGGCAAAGATGGCATCATTTGCCGCCGGCCCCCTCCTCTTCCTGGTCGTCGGCTGGCTGGTATATTTCCTCGTGAAGCAGAACTGGAACAATTCCATCCTGCTCGCACTGATCGGAGGATCGATCATAACAGTGTATTACGTAGCCGGTTTTATTTCGGCAGAGCTTGACTATCTGGCATCGCTGCTGATGGATTTCGTCAGGCCATAAGGACGGACGTTACAGGCGGTATCGGGAGAAGTATTCTTCCGGTGCCGCCTTCTTTTTTTACATTGAAACGCAGATAAGATCCACAGAATCAATTCTGTGGTACAGAAACGGGACGCAGGTCCGGGATTTTTACATGAGGAGGCAGTATGGCGGCTACCAGACTTATAGCGCTACATATAAACAAAGGCCGGACATTGGCCCAGTGTCTGGCAGACAGGATAGGATATTCGATGAATATCGAAAAAACGGATAAAGGGCGGCTCGTTAGCAGCTATGCGTGCGATCCTCGGACATGCTGCGAGGAATTCATGCTTTCCAAGAGGCAGTATTACTACTCCACCGGGCGGATGTATAAGAACGAGGTGATCGCCTACCAGATCCGGCAGTCTTTCAAGCCGGGCGAGATCTCGGCGGAGGACGCGAACCGGGTGGGTTATGAGCTGGGCATGCGGTTCACGAAAGGAAAGTATGCTTTTATCGTCGCCACCCATACGGACAGGGCGCATATCCATAACCACATCATATTCAATTCGACTTCGATCGATGGGACACAGAAGTTCCGGGATTTCAGAAGGTCAGGCCTGGCGCTGCAGAAGGTGAGCGACATGGTCTGTCTGGAGAACGGGCTGTCCGTGATTGAGCCGAGGCCGAAGTCAGAGAGGGAACGTAGGACGGATTATCCGAAACGGAACAGCTTCAGGAATGTGCTCCGAGAGGATATCAGGAGTTGCATCAGAAGGAAGCCGAAGGATTTCGAGGAATTCCTGCACTTCATGGTTGAGCTTGGTTATGAAGTAAAGCGTGGGAAGAATATTTGTTTCAAGGGAAAAGGACAGGAGCGGTTCATCCGAATGCGGTCCCTCGGGGAGAACTATACTGAGGAAGCCGTCTCGGAGATAATTGAAGGAAGGCGTGACCTTGGTACAGAACCGGGGCAGATGCCGAAGGCGCAGACCTTCAATCTTCTCATTGATATACAGGCACGCATGGCAGATAAGAGAAGTCCGGCTTACCGGCGATGGGCGACGGTCTACAACCTGAAACAGATGTCCAGCACGTTCATGTTCCTCCGGGAGAATCATATTGAGAGTTTCGAGGATCTGGATAAAAAGACGGAGGAGGCAGTTCAGAAGTTCAATGAGCTGAACGAGTCGATTAAAGTATCGGAGAAACGGCTTGCTCAGATCCTGGCATTGAAGAAGCACATCTTGAATTACCGGAAGACAAAGGATACCTATGTCGCTTATAGAAAAGCAGGGTACAGCAGGGAGTTCTTTGAAGAGCATAGACAGGAGATTACACTGCATAAGGCAGCGAAGGCAGCGTTTGATCAGCTTGGCACAGAGAAACTGCCGACAATACGGGAACTGAATGAGGAATATGATACTGTCCTGAGGAGAAAGAAAGCGGCGTATGCAGAGTATAGGACGGCGAAGAAAGAGATGCAGGAATATTCGAAAGCAAGGAAAAATGTCAATATATTCTATAAGGATGATGTTGAAAATGATAAGCGAGAACCTGTTCTTTAGTTATAAATGGAGTAATAAGGTTGCTGGCTTTTGAGGATGCCAGAAGACAGCTTTTTATCGGAAGAAAGGTATTTCCATCAGTCCAGCCTAGGGTCATAAGGCGGTATCCTTTGCGATATTTCATGGAAACATGATCGAATACGCGGGAGCCGAGTTCCGTCTTCCTGCAGCTGGTGAGTTCAAACAGGCTGTCATCAACGACAAAAGCATTGACGCGGTCCTCGTTCGTGAGCGGTTCGACGGTATCAGCCACCTTCTTGGATAAGAGGGTGGTAAAACGCAGCCAGTTTATCTTTGGGTTGTTAAGAAAGCGGTAATAGGTATTCTATGAGAAAGTCTCATGGAAGGAACCGGTCTTCTGCTGCATATACATGCTGCGGTCGGAAAATACATTACAAAGTTTATACTTGAAGATATCCAGTATAGGGACACCCTTTTCCTTCTGCGCATTACATTTGCGGAGCAGGTTTCCAATCCCGAATGTGCGGAAAAATGAAGAAATCGCATTAAATAGTTACTGTCCGTCCTGATTCTGTGGTAGAATTGGATTTTGCATAGTAAGCCCCCTTTGTATGGTTGGTTTTGGTCAATTCAATTATACCAGAGGCACAGCTTCTATGCTTTTTTAATTGCCTACATTATTGAGTTTTCAAGGTTCAACACACCTTTTAGGTGTGGGAAGTTTTAGTCACTTACATTCCACCTTTCAATTTCGTATGTAATCAAGGCGAGAACAAAACAAAAAGACTCGCACATACGTCGAGACGGAAACAGAAACAGGCGAATACAATTGTTCGCTTAAAAATATTCCGTGCCGATGTATGTACGAGTCTTAAAACTCAAAAAGTAATTGCTCATGAGGAGTGGATGCTATGTGAGTCGCTGTTTTTCAACCAACAGGGTGACAGTAGTAACTGTCGTGGAACTTATTATTCAATTTTCGCCGACCTCTGTCGATAGTTTTGTCATACCATACGCAGGAAACTTTTGTCAAGAAGCGGTGAATAAGGTGCAAGGAAAGATGAGAACAGTATACGACTTTGCAAATAAGTCATTACTTTTATAGTTATTAATTTAACAATGATTAACTTGATAGGTATAATGATTTATGATATGATATAGAGCAATAGAATTTCTCGGAGGTCAGCATGGCAAAACATAAAACATCTAAAATCCTTGTCCCCGAATATGAAGGAATCACCTCCTTTCAAAAAGGGCAGGCAGCCAGACTGTTCAAAAGAGTGGTAGATGAAGACCAAGTACTTATCGTTAATAAGCAAAACAAGCCTCAAATTGTTATTATCTCCTATGAAAGGTATCTTCGATTGAAAAGCCAGGGCATAGATTTATGTTATGCTACAGGAGGTGACGAAGAATGATGCCATTGAAGGGGTATGGAGTTGTGTATACACCTCAAATGCTGGCAAATTTCACGGCCAAGTTGCTGTTAAGTGAGACAGATGCAGAAACATTGGCTTCCGATAAACCTGTGACAGTTTGGGATCCAGCTTGCGGTGAAGGGATACTGCTTAAGGAATTCTTTCGTGAGTTTAACCTTTATCACAAGCAGACTATTTGTTGCATAGGAACGGATATTGAAAGAACAGTAGTCGATCAAAACAAAAAAGTATTCACTAATACGGCATATCAATTTATGTGTAAGAATGCGATTATTCCATCAGAAAGAATAACTGCAAAAAATTATTGGCGTCACCAAGTACAGAATCTTTCCTTTGTAATCGCTAACCCTCCATGGAGTTCTGAGAAAGTTTTCTCTAAAGCCGAGCTTTCCCAAGCTGGATATGAATTCTACACAGGGCAATATGATAGCTATGTATTATTTATTGAGTTGTGTTTAAAACTAACCAACAAAGACGGTATGTTAGCATTTATCATACCCGATTCTCTTTTTTCTGGAGAAAACAAGAAGCTTAGAGAACACTTAGTGAAAAACACTCAGATAAAAGTTATTGCACGTTTAGGAGAAAAGCTATTTCCAGACGTTAACAGAGCAACGAGTATTATCATTTTAAAAAACAGTGCACCTGTATCAAATAGTACGACCAAATGTTATAGACTAGATACAGCCGATAGAAAGAGCTTTTTGTCAGGTTCTCTTGATCTCTTCGAGTCGTATGCCCAAAAAAAGCACAGTGTGTTGCAGAAACGTTTTGAGGATAATCAAAACTACATTTTCGATATAGACGCTCGCGAAGAAGAAGAGTTCTTGTTGGACAAAATCGCTAGCAAACATATTGATTGGAAATCGTTGTTCCATTTTGGCAGAGGTGTAGAGATTTCCAAATCCGGAGTTGTGGTCAAATGTCAACACTGTGGATCCGTTCAAGGCTACTCCAAAAAGCACTTGGAGGCAGGATATAAAACATGCCAGTTTTGTGGTAAAACCACAGTAGTAGATCAATCGAATATCTTCGAGATTATTTCTACGGCCAACAAACCGGGATACCTTCCAATGTATGTTGGTGAAAATTTACATCGATATAGTTTTGACGGTATTAGATACATACGGCCGAATGTCGATGGCATCAATTATAAAAACGCAGAGCTATATTATCCACCCAAGGTGCTGATACGAAAAACCGGGTTGGGAATATATGCTTGTATTGATTATGAAAGCACCTATATAAGTCAGACAATCTATTCGTGCAACTACATTCAAAAGGACAATCTTGTACCTCTTGAATACTATTTAGGTGTTTTGAATTCACGAGTTATGTATTATTACTATCTCAAAGAATATGGTGAAAACGAATGGAAATCACATCCGTATTTAACTAAGGATATCATCTTCTCGCTTCCTATTAGAAAGCCAGATGATTCTAATATGGAAGTTTGCCAAAGAATCGCGCAATTAGTACAAAGAATCCAAAACAACTATTCTCGCCAACTAGATTTGGAGATAGAGAAATTGGTTTTGAAATTGTATGATATAAGCCAAGAAGAATTAGGTCTTATCACGAATGAACTTAATAATCTTCCTGACTTGAATGCGGTTAATCAAATGAAAATAGCAATTGGAGAACTGTATGTATAGGTATATTGGAAACAAGACAAAATTGCTGCCGGTTTTGATGGATGTTTTTGCAGAAGAAGCCCCTCTGAATGCAACCGTGGTTGATTTAATGGCTGGTACAGGAAGCGTATCTGTCGCTTTGAGAAAACAAGGATATCGTGTGATTGCTTCCGATATGATGACTTACTCCAAGCATCACCTGGTGACACAATTGTTGTTAGATGCACCTCCTTCTTTTCAAAAGATCAAAACACACTTAAATATTGGGAATACCGAATCGTCCGGATACGAGGCGGTATTAGAGTATTTGAATTCATTACCTGAAAAAGAAAGCTATTTCTTTAACGAGTTTTCTCCAGATGGAACCCCGAGCAACGGTTCTCCTAGCAGAAAATACTTTACATCTTCAAACGCAAAAAAAATCGATGCAATTAGAGAGCAAATCAACACCTGGATTGAAAATGATTTAATCACATCAGAAGAAGAATCTGTTCTAAAACACACCTTGATTATGGCAGTTAATGATGTTGCAAATATTTCCGGAACGTATGGATATTTTCTGTCTAAGTTCAATGCAAATTCGTTAGAAGCGATTGTATTAAAACCTATTCAATTTGTTAAAGATGGAAATACACAGAACATAGTCATTCAAGGGTTTGCAGAGGATATCGCTTCTACTATAACCGCAGATGTATGTTACATTGATCCTCCTTATATGAAGCGTCAATACGCAGCTAATTATCACATTTTAGAAACCATTGCGCGAGGAGATTTCCCCGAAACGATAGGAAAAAGCGGATTGCGTGATTGGTGGGACCAGCACTCTAAATTTTGTACTAAAACAAAGATTCGAGAGTCTTTTTCCAAAGTAATTACTGAGATGAATTGCAACAAGTTCATTATCAGTTATAGTGAAGATGGATTACTTTCGTTGGATGAATTGATAGAGTTGTTTTCTTCGTTTGGAAAAGTCACGTATCGAACGATTGAGTATTCTAGATTCAGAAGTAACAATAGTAATCTTTCGAAGAAATTCAATGAATTCATTATTATTCTGACAAAAAGAGAAAGCGTGGGGTAACCCACGCTTTCTCTTATCCTTTGCAATAAGCCTTAAAAGCAATTGCTTCCAAAGTAAAATTTTCTTTAATAGAACCACGACACTCATAATATCGTATTTCTTTTGCGGTACTACTTAGTCCGTAAAATCTGTAAACAGTGTATTGTTGTCCTTTTTCTTCAGATACTTCAACTTCATTAACAGAAATATCAAACGGCTTGTTTTTTCCGCCGGTCGTTGATTTGACTTCAATATACTTTTCACGATAATCTGTTCCCACTTGCTCAAACGACAAAATATCAAAACCTAACCCATCGCCAATTGTACGTGCAACATGTTCTATTCGATCTGCTAAATCAGGTCTGCCTTCGGCAATAAGTCTTCTTTTCTCTACCTCAATGGCTAAAAGCTCTCCAAGGTCACCAATCTTCTTGAGGTTTTTGTGCCTTCTAGCGTAGTCAACATCTTTAGTCCCCGTTCTTCTTTCCGAACGGGTTTTCTTTTTCTTCAATTGAGGAGCTTCCACTTTAGTGATCGTTATGTTGGGAACATCAACAGTAAGCGAGATTTCCTTAGTAGCGTATTCAACAGCATCATCAGAAGTTTCGTTGAAATCAGCAGGCAAAACGACGTTTCCAATTTCAATATCGGCAGCAGAACCAATAGCAAATGGCGCATTTTTGTCATTGTCGAAACGCAAATATTGTTCATCATAGAAGATGATTCCCTGACGTTTACCCTTGGAAAAAATATCTTCCAACCCAACGCCTGAAGGCCAAGTGAGGGGGAGAGTTTCGGAATCTACATATGTAGCATAAAAATGAGCAGTATCATCTTCACGAACGGTTTTTATAACAAGAATAAAAAGATTGTCAATTATATGAGGATAATTCTTTTCGTAAATATACTCACCGATACTATTTCGATTAGGTTCAGGAAATCCGTTGCTTGCCTGCCATGCAGGGTGACGATATTTAATGTTCTGTCTCGATATGCGATAATCTTTTCTTCCAGTTCTTGGTGCAAGCTCAATATCGGCAGTGGTCGCACCACCGACAACCGTTGCATGAAATGTATATCTTTTTCTTGGATAAATAGAATCACTATCCCAAAACTCAGGTGTGTTAAAAATATCATGCGCGTCCGAAAACATTCTATCAAGTTCTTGACGCGTGTACCCTGCTGCTTGTATATAGGTTTGACCACCACCGCTTGCGGGCTTTTTAATACCATACATATTTGTAAAGTCTGAGTCTTGAATCTTATGATACAAAATAGCTACAACGTGTTCTATCATGTTTTCTCCTCCACAAATTCAAAAATTTTGTCATATGATATATTCAATGCTTTTTTGAATGCCCAGAGTTGCTTAGGTGATACATTGTGTTTACCGGCTTCAATTTTTACCCAACACTCACGGGTGGTATCACACCCCAATAATTGCATATACCTAGTAAGTTCAGCTACCCCAGGTCCAGCTTCTAATCGAAGCATTTTCAAGTGATAACCAAAATCTTTGGATCCTTTGATTTTTTGCAAGCTATCCACCTCCGAACTATAAACGGAACGTCTTGTTATATCATAATAAAAATTACATTAAAAACCGAACCGTTTTCGGTTCGTTTTTATCGAAGTTGAAAATCAGAAGACGGTAACATAGTATAACTACATTACCGTCTTTCTTATCCTATTCGGTTTTCATTTTCTCCGTTAAGAACATCACGCTTTTGTGTTGTTCTGTGATATAATGGACATGGCATAAATCCCCCTTGGTTATTGGTTTCTGGACAATTCCATTAT
>DFGY01000109.1 GCA_002372505.1 Firmicutes bacterium UBA3738 | reverse complement strand
GGAAAGTTTTTCTCCGGTTCCTTCAGCCACTCAATAATGCTGAGTCGTGTTTCATTTGATAGCGCTTTAAATATTTCAATCTTATCCATGTGTTATATTATATCTATTATTCGCGACATGTCAATGGTTCGGGATAAAGAATTATGTACAAGGGCAATAAGTATTATCAGTTGTCTGCAAGTTGTAAACAACTGAGTCCTGTGAGCGACTCACCATTTTTGCTATTGTCGCATTCGAGCCCCTGATGGTGTACCAATAAGGATATGCAGTTTCAACAATAATTCGCATATCCTTTTTTCATGCTCATTTAAGTGCAGCTGAAACAAGGACATTAGTATCTATTACAGCATAGTACTTCATACCCTATTACTTCCTCGCTTCTTTGATTTCTGCATTGATCTCATCCAAAGTCATATCTGCAATGCCGCGTTCCGCTGCAATCAAGCTTGCTTTTTTCATTGCTGCAATACCGGGATTGACTTCCTCTGATGCCAGCTTCATGCTAAAAGGTATGCCTTGTTCCTGAACGAGTCGTGACATGCACATCCTAAGATATGCCGGAAGGTTCATTCCTAATTTTTCGCAAATCTGTATTGCTTCGATTTTTTCCGATTCATCTACCCTAAATTGTACCAATGCATTAGCCATGGCTGCACCTCCTTATCTTTCCATGTTCAGTATAGCATGACGTGATTGCATTTGTAAACAAATGATTACTATTTATGTCGGTGAAAATTTTTGCTGTATGCGGCAGATTTATTCAACAATCAGACCGTATGTGATTGTTTTCTTGCGATTTGATGAAATCTGAAATGACGTTACGAAAAATAGACGATTACGAAATCCTGTTGATATTTTATGCCTTAGCCAATAACGAAAACGAGCATCAGGGGCTCGAACCCGAAAGGGCATCGGCGTAAATGAGAACGTCCAGTGGACGTTCGAATAGCCGATGGGTTAAGGCGACTGAACTAGGAG
Source organism: Firmicutes bacterium UBA3738 (assembly GCA_002372505.1). Lineage (GTDB taxonomy): Bacteria > Bacillota > Clostridia > Peptostreptococcales > Anaerovoracaceae > UBA3738. The sequence goes on along the minus strand of DFGY01000109.1, from coordinate 20,525 downwards.
CCGCAGACCGGCGAGCTGCGCAGCAGATCGCAAAGCCCCTGATGGTGTACCAAATACAAAGCCAAGCGAACCATATCTTCTTTCCAAGAGGATTTGCGGTTACTCAATGGTTCCTTTTTATATCCTGTTCAATTACGATACCTTCCTCGTTATCTATCAAATTAAGTGGTCGGATATTATCCTTTCTAAATTCATTTCTAATCTTAAAAACACCTTATAACTATGTGCCAAGCAGCTATTTCATCATATGCCGTATCAAATGATAATCTCTCATTTTAAGTTCTAACTTATAAAGCAAAATATTTCATTAGCATTATTATAGTTTTTCCTTCACTTACCAGTAGCAGCTACTCTCAATCATACTTATTATTAGTTCACCACTATTCGTAGTAGATTGCTATTGGGTGAACTATGTTTAGGTTGTCTTGATTTGTAAAGAAAGAGAGCATTATTTCATTCATAGCAGTGCCAACCGCCGCAATATCAGGAAGTCCATCGATTAAAGACTTATCGCCAATTCGATTTGTTATATAGCCTAACACTTTGATTTTTCCACCATATTTGAATGAGGTCATATCAACCATATCTCTCATGTATTTCTCATTTAACACAACCATGTTATTCGCGATGCACATAGTTCGGGCATACGGAATTGCAGAAACCAGAACCTCTAAAATACTCCTAATGTTATTATATTCTTGGTTAACCAGGCTTTCAGCTTCGTGCGCCTTCTTTTGATACTTTTTCTTTATCTCCTTTTTTCGCTTTTCATCCTCTTTGTTTTCTGATAATTCTTCTTCCATCTGTAAATCCAACTTTTGCTTGTTCTTTAATTCTTCCTCTTTTTTTATCATTTCAATAAACGATTCATTACTAAATAATCTCTCATAATAGCTTAAATCTACAATGTAGAAATAATTTTCCAGCAATACAAACGCGCCGATTTCTTCGGATTGAAACATCTCATTCTCTTCAAGATACTGCATCAAATGCTCAAAAGCATTATCGTGCAATATTTTTGTCTTAACATCTCCTACTAGTTCCGTATCAGTTCCTCCTCTTGTATGTTGAAATCCTAACCCTAAATCAGCTTCAATACCCTTACCAAACAACTTAAAACCTAAATCGCCCTTTCCATCTGCCGTTACCTTGTTTCCTGTCTCTTTTGCCGTCGAACTCTTTTCTTCAATTTCTTGAGTTTTAATCAAGCCATCAAAAATCTGGGCTATATAAGAATTCAATGTGTCTGTATCTAAATATACAAATCTTCTCATCGTTATTACCTCCATACATGACTTTTCTGATAAGCATAAATTTTTATCATTAACTTGACTATTTGTCGTTTTGTTAGGCTTTTTCTCTCCACACGATATCTATAGCAAAGATTAGCAAATCAACCAGCATATAATATTATATTTTCGGCTATTATGAAGAATGTTTTTTTATGATTATTTACTCTATCTCGAATATTTACCACATTTCCGTTCCTTTGTTTGATAATTCTCTAATGCGTTGATCTACTCATTATTTCTGTGGCCGCTACTCTCGCTATTATAATTATTTCCTACCATAAAAAATCGCTTATATTTTTGCTTTAATAATATTATCGTTCCAATTAATAGTCATAATTATTATTTGTTTTAAACGCACGCGTGCGTTAAACGTGCGTTAGGAGTGCGTTATGCTTTAATATACTTTGCATATTTTCCATTCCCTTTCAGTTTTATTAATCCTTTTTCGTTTAGTTTCCGGAGGACTCTATATGCTTGCGATGGTGATAGACGGAACAATTCAGCAACATTTGCACGAGTAACATATCCTTGCTCATCCACTAGCTTAAGAACCAGTTCTTCGAATCTCATTTTATCAATACCATTATGTCGGACATATCCAACAGTATCATCATTCTTTTTATATACGCGTGGACTTAATTGATAATATCTGCCACGGCCAACTCCTTTTGCTTCAACTAGACCTGATTCAACAAGTGACTCAACTCCCACTTTAACTCGACTCATATCAGAATTAATTCCTTCGTTTATCTCTTGTACGGTTGCCTTGTGTGTATTTTTGAGGTAATTCAAAATGAACAAAGAATTCAGTGGCAACGGCCTTCCCAATCGCTTTTGCTCATCAGATATCATATGAACAAACATCTTGTCTGGAATACTATTAGGTATAAATAGTTTCACAAGGTTACTTGTTGTTCCAGAATAATCTGGAAGCATTTTCCCATATATTAGCGATCCTTCGAAAATTCTATCTATTCCACGACCAGTGCGCTCTGCAAGGCCAATTCTTTTTAGAGCATTTGCTAATGCAGGATTTCTGCCTTGCGGTTCGGCATATAACAAATTATCAATTGTTATTCCTTCTATAAATCCACCTGGATTCGTAATGGTTAGCCCTTCGTTTTCAATTTGAACGCGAACTCTACCAAGTACAGAATAATCCCTATGGCAAAAAGCGTTTACAAGAGCCTCCCTGAAAGCTCTTTTATCTATGTGCGGAATCGCAATTCGAAATAACCCCATTTCCATTTCTTCTTCGCTATTCCAAGCATTAAAAAAATCGCTCATCTTTTGGAACGCTGTCGGTAATGGAAGAGAAAAAGATTCATTAACCCGTACCTCAGTTCCTTCTAGAACTTGAATAGCAGCCTCTGCCGTTGGCATTAGAGCCTGGATTCTTTCAGGTTTACCAATCATTAAGAGGCCTGTGAATGTTGGAACAATTTTTCCATTAACATTCGTTACAAATTGCAATGCTTTATCAAATTCTTCATCAGTTAATTCCAATAACGATTGTTCGCCTCTGTAGCTGCGAATTATTTCTCGCACTCTTTCCCTTTCAACGGAACTCAAATCAAAATAAGATGATTCCGGAACTGGTTGCGCAGAGTAATCTAACAACCGTAGCCCTGATAATCGAGTAGCCATTTCATATGGATACATCGGGATGTTTTCAGGCTCTCCCGTCGACTTTAAGCGTCTACGTAACACTTTTCCAGATGACGTCGAAACAATGCTTGTACTTTTGGGAACAGAAATCTTGATATACGGAACTTCGTGGCTTACCAATTCAGTAAGCACAGGCATCGGCGGAACGGTTTTATTTGCAATAAAAGCAGCTAATCTCGTCGTATCACTATGCTCATTATGAAGGCCTGTAATATCTCCATTGTCTTCTACTCCTAAAAACAAGTCTCCGCCCTCTGTGTTAGCAAAAGCAACAACAGCTTCTATGATTTCTTCATCATGCAATTTTTTCTTATCGCTCTTGAACTCAATTGTTAAAGTTTCTTTTAATCCTACATTCATTACTATTTCCTCCTGCTATGCATTCTAACACACGCGTGCGTTAAAATCAATCAATTTAACGCACGCGTGTTATTGTTGTTATTATTAAATTATTTGATGTGGGTAGGTCAGATCAACCAGTTCGGTCAGTTGTGTCTTTTTCAGGCATTATCTTAATTAAATCTTAGTATTCCAATTATAATCATAATTACTCTTCATGACTTTGCTTCCAATACTCATATATTCTTTTTTCACATGTCATATCATCGCCTCTGTCTTCCTTCCAGGCGATGTACTCATCTATAGTTGTATACTCTCTAACTCGTGCTCTATATTTGGGATAGTTTGCCCAATAGTTTTCATAAACCGCTTCACCTAATTCAGAAAATGGGCCTTCCCCATATATCAAATAATCAATATTTCTCGTCTTAAACGATTCTATATTTTCTGTGTTGCCACTTCCTGGCTTTTCGCCTGAAATCTTATATTTTTCTTGTACAAAGACCTCGACATCTTTATATGGTACAGGAATGGTATTAAGATCATCTAGCGAATAAATCGCACCTTCGTCTGCATCAGTGTTTCTTGTGTATATAAAGCCTATGATGTAATGCTTGGCATAATCCGAGTAAGGATACATGATATTTTTGTCCCATTACGCATAAAAGAGGCATATGATCCTAATGTAAACCCATTTTTTTTTATTTTTCCATTTTTATTAAAGTCTCTATATTGTTCATTGTTCTCCTGTCATCTTTTTTCATATTCTTCCATGTTTCAAAAAGCCTGTCCCTGTGAAACGCGTTTTAATTAATTACTTTACTTTGTGTTCATTTATCCATGTGAGCACGTCGTCTTGTGTCATATTGCCGCTGGCCGCTCCCATCCCCAAGGCGACCACATCCTCGTCTGTGGATTCTATCTTCACACCATTCAATTCTAGAAAACTAAGCATGACATATACTCCGATACGCTTGTTGCCGTCTACGAAAGCATGATTTGTAATTAATGAGTATCCGAGTTTTGCAGCTTTTTCTTCTTTAGTAGGATATAGTTCGGTTCCACCAAAAGTTGCAAAAGCAGATTCAATCGCTGAATCAAGTAAGCTTTCATCTCTTATGCCAACACTTCCACCGGTTGACTCTGCCATCAGTTGGTGGAGCAATTTTACTTTGTCTCTGCTAAGTTTAATCATTTTGCCAGTTCCTTAAATGCACCAATGTATTTTTGCAGAATACGTTTTGCTACTACATCGATTTTTTCATCTTCCGTCAGGTCAAACAGGCGGTTGCTTTTCTCTAAATTAACGACCAGATACTTTGGCTTATTATTTTTAAAAACGATAGCCTCTCCCTCTCTGTCAGCAGTCCTGGCTACAGTAGAAAAATTCTGATTCGCCTGTGTCATTGAGAAAATACTATCTGTGTTAATAATCATCACTATCACCTATTTATACAATGAATTTATCCTATATTTGTTTCATTATAAAGCCAATCGGTAGATTTGTAAATAATCAATCGGTAGATTGGCACAATCAGTTGTCTATAAATGTAGGCAACTGGGGTGTTACGAAAAATCGACGATTACATGATTTTGTTGATATTGTATGCCTTAGCCAAAAACCCTTGGAATTGCAATATTCCAAGGGGTTCCCATGAGAAAAGTCACTCCGACTCGGATAGAGTCTTTGGGACTTTGTCTACAGAATGTCTATTCTCCGTTAGTCCCGAACTCATCCCCGACGAGTTTAGCGACATGATCTCTATTGAACATTTTGTTTAATGGTATGAATACATCAGGAGCGATACCGTTATCGATGTCCCTGATGTAACCATTCTTCATTGTGGAAAGGCGGTTCTCACTCGATATCTGCATAGTTGAGCCAACTGCAGTTGATATGTACCCAACTGAGCATGCTCCGCCGCCACTTTGCTGCCCTATCAGCAGGATACGGTCATCGAGCTGGTCAAGGGCGTTTGGAAGCAGGTTGGCACTTGAGAACGAATAGTCTGATATAAGGACAGCTACATTTTTACCAAGATCAAGCATTGACTTATCGTTATCGTCATACTTGCCATCAAAGTTCAGGTCATAATCAAGTGCACACTGATGCAGTGCCAATGTGATCGGGTTCTGTATATTGACATTACACTGACCGCATATCGCCTCCATAGCATATCCGCAGGCTAATACAGTTCCGCCACCGTTTACGGAAATGTCGATGACAACATTTTTTACACCTGCGTCTTCATTTTGTAATCTTTTGAGAGCGTAGGCGAAGAGATCAACAGTATCATTCGGATCTCCCTTAGGTTCATAGGCGGGATCTATATAACTGCTCAAAGCATTAAGATTGAAGGTGTCAAATGTGATGAATACTGTTTTCCCATCGTCACTTTTCTGATACGCCGGGAAACCGTCCTCTCCGGGCGCTTCACCAATCTCGGTCGCACGTAAATTGTAAAGGTATGTCTGCTTTTTATTACGGCTGGTGAACACCGGGCTCTCTACCGGCTTGTATGAAATTTTGTTTGGCAGGAATACTGACTGTATCCCGGGGCCGCTGTGGAAGTCCTCAAACAGCATTGTGGAAATATCCTGAGTGGTTTTTTCGATAGTCTCGGTATCCGCAGAAAGCAGCTTCTTCTTAAATCCCATACGAGTGAAATACTCGTCAAAACTTGCGATGTTGTGAGCCTTCTGCAACCCATAACGAGCTTCAAGGATATTACAGAGCTCGTAATAATTGACCTGCGCCAGAGTGGATGATATCTTACTCATCTTTGTGGCATCTTTCCAGTACATGTCGTAGTATTTTTTTGTGCCCGGATCATTTTCTGCATTCCTGGCAAGGCTATTATCGATCATAAAAACGCCCTTGCCGTTGTAGTTTAAGAATCTACCGGTATATGACATGAAGAAGTCAGAAAATGTCTGGAGCGGTATAAGGAAATCTTTGCCATTTTTGAGCATAGGCACTTCATCATAGCTAAAGGTTACCGCAATGGGGTCTCCGCCGTGGTAAAGATCGGAATCACTTACCTTATATATCTCGCTTGCCCTGGACATAGATACACCAAACGGGTTAAATGGCATAAAGTCACCATTTGGAACAAGGGTCGATGTGTAATCACTAAAGATCATCAACTTGCTTCCGTAGTCAAAGCTTACGGATGTTCCCATAGGAAGTTTATATGTGCGGGCCATTCCGTTTGCTGATGTCACTGCTTTGCCCATGGAATCATACCCTGTCATTTCCAGGAAACTCCTAATGCTCTTGCTGTCCGTAACAAATGGAACATCGGGATATTTGGATGAGAAATAAACAGGAAATTCTTCGCTTATGATCTGTCCATTCATATATACATACATATTAAGTTTTTTCTCTGTGATCTTTCCCTCGTAAGAAGGTGCTGTCTTCTTTTTGACTGTGATCAACAGCTTCTTGCTGAGCTTTTTCCCCTTCTTGTTCTTAGCCTTTGTCTTCACAGTGATCTTTGCAATGCCGGACTTCTTTGCTGTAACTTTTATCTTCTTGCCTGACACTTTAACAGAAGCTACCGAAGGCTTACTTGACTTCGCCGTAAACTTCTTTGAGGCCTTGCCTTTCACTTTGACGGTCACAGCGTATGCTTTGGTCACTGTCTTCTTGTTTACCGGTATCGTAATAGTAACATTTGATTTGACTTTGATCGATTTAACATACTTCTTCACCTTGACCTTTGCCTGTACATCCACGGTCATCACCAGGCAGATCACAATAACGATACATACGCCAAGCGCACTTCTTACTTTACTCTGCATAATACTCTCCTATCATCAGTATCTATACAACAACGTCAACTAAACTTAACACAGTCTTCTTTATCTTTTCATGGCTTTTTCCCATTAAGCCGAAATCATATGACTTTAACAAATATATCAAATTGATTATATCACAATATCCGCCGCATTAAAAAGCCTGTCCCTGTGAAACGCTCCGCCCCCTGTCATCTTTTTGTGCTATAATTCTAATGGTCAAATAACAACAAGGCATTATAAGGAGATTTTTAATATGGATACTGAAGAAAAAGTTGTAAGGCTTGCGAAACCACCGAGGAAGGGGCTCTTGCGCCTGGTATTCAGCAGGTTCTTTGTGATTGGGATTCTGCTGGTTCTGCAGGTGCTCCTACTGTTTTCAATATATTTCTGGTTCACGGACAAGCTGCCTGTGTTGCTGAATATTCAATGGATATTCTCCTTCGTGATGATCATATATCTGTTTAACTGCGATATGGATTCTTCGGCGAAGCTTACATGGATGCTTGTCATAGCCTTTCTGCCTCTGCTGGGGACAGCATTCCTTCTTTGGACCCAGACAAACTTCTACCACAAAAAGACTACGGAGTTCTCGAAGGAGCAGGTTCATAACACGAAGGATATGCTGGAGCAGCCCGAGGATGTAATAAACCAGGTGGGAAATGACGGATCCGGGACGGATGACCTCAGTAAGTATCTGTGTAATGGCGGATGCTTCCCACTTTATAGCGGAACAGATGTGACCTATTTCGACCTGGGCGAGAAAAAGTTCGACGCCATGCTGGAGGAACTGGAAAAGGCCGAAAAGTTTATCTTCATGGAATACTTCATTATCGAGGAAGGTTATATGTGGGGACGCATTCTCGACGTGCTTACCCGGAAGGCCCGGGAAGGCGTGGATGTGCGCGTCATGTATGACGGCATGTGCGAAATGTCCACTCTTCCTCCGAATTACTGGAAGCTCCTCCGGGCTGAAGGTATAAAAGCAAAAGCCTTCTCCCCCATTAAGCCTCTGGTATCTTCCCATTACAATTACCGCGACCACCGCAAAATTCTCGTAATTGACGGCAAGACTGCATTCAACGGCGGAGTCAACCTGGCGGATGAGTACATAAATAGAATAGAAAGGTTCGGCCACTGGAAGGACACAGCCATTATGCTTAAAGGCGAAGCTGTAAAGAGCTTCACCCTCTTGTTCCTTCAGATGTGGAATATGGGAGAAAAGGAACCGGACTACGAAACATTCCTGTCGGCTCCCTGGGGCGAGGTTAATAGCGCATCCGGCTACGTTATGCCATACTGCGACAACCCGCTGGACGAATACAAGGCAGGCGAAGCGGTATACATGGACATTCTCAACAGGGCCACGGACTACGTGCACATTATGACGCCCTACCTTATACTGGACGGAGAGCTGCTGAACGCACTTACCTTTGCCGCACAGAGAGGCGTGGATGTAAAGATTATTCTTCCGGGAATACCTGACAAGAAGATGCCCTACGCACTGGCAAAGACCCACTACAAGGCGCTCAAAAAAGCCGGCGTAAAAATTTATGAATATACGCCGGGCTTCATTCATGCCAAGATGTTCATCAGCGATGACATAAAGGCGGTAGTGGGCACCATTAACCTTGATTACCGAAGTCTTTATCACCACTTCGAGTGCGCCACATATCTGTACAAGACAGACTGCATAGAAGATATTGAGAATGATTTCCAAAGCACCCTTGCAGCCTGCGCGGAAGTAACGGAAGAGACCATCAAGAATGAAGCCTTTTCACGTAAACTCACCGGCAGCCTGGCGAAGATGATTGCACCGCTCATGTAAAAGATGACAAGGGGTCAGACCCCGTGTCACCTTTTACCAATATACAGCAAAAGGTGACAGGAGAACCGTCCCCCTGTCATCTTTTTGTTTAATACTGGGTTTTTGCTTTCGTTATTTTCTTGGGGTATATTTGTTTGAATTCGCCTTTCATTGATATGGGCATGTATCCCATGGCTTTGTACTTGGCGGAGTCTTCCTTCCAGTCGCTTGTTCCCCATTCTCTTGTGTTGTCGTCGGCGATAACCATGTAGGCTTCTGCCGGATATTTATTCTTCGTGTCTATGGCGTAGTCCATCATGCTGGTGTCGCTGCCGCTGTTGCCGAAGGCCAGCACAGGGCGCTTGCCGATTTCTCTCTCGATGTAAATGGGTTTGTTGGCGTTAAGATTCTTCTGAAGGAGATCTCCTGTGTATATCAGGGTGTTGCCATTTACATACTTGTAATCTGTGTTGTAGTCTTCGTCTTCATGGCCTTTTACCTTCACTTCGAATTCGGAGCCGATTACCTGTCTGGGCGGCACGTAATTCTTTATGGGGGAATTGGCCACAATGGCGCGGGTGGTTGTGCGCTCAGTACCGCTGACTACATATACGGTGAATCCGTTGTCGCTTAAGTATTTCACCAATTCCACCATGGGCAGGTAGAATCCGTCTATGTAACGCATGTTGTTAAAGCTGGCGGTCTTCCTCTTTCCGAATTTAACGGCGAAATTATATACGTCCTGGACGCTCATTCCTTTGAATGCCTCAGCGAACTTTTTCGCCAGACTAAGGTCTGCTTTGTAGCCCGGCTTGATTGCTTTGGCCGCCTCTTTCAGTTCATTTGAAACCTTGTCCGGGTAGTCCTTCAGGCAAAAGTCTATGAACATCATTGTGTCGTAGTAAGTGAAATAGGTTTCACAAGTTAAAGTGCCATCCATGTCGAAGACGGCTATGCGATCCTTCTTGGGAATGTATGCTTTCTTGTTCTTGGAATTGGTAACCTTCGTCACGTAAGCTCTAAGACGCTTGGCTGCTGCAGATGTCTTTGACCAGTAAGTTGTGAGAGGCTTTGCTATGGTAATTTTCTTCGCAGCCGACCACTTGCCTTTTTTCTTGCCTGCCATGGCTCTGACCTTGACAGTGTAGGTGGCACCGGCCTTGCCTTTGAATGCCAGCTTGAGCTTGCTCTTTGCAAGGGTTTTGAAAGAAGCCTTTTTCGCACTTGCCCTCTTTATTCTGACTTGATACTTCTTTACATTTTTCTTGACCTTCTTCCATTTGGCCGTCACCTTGCAGTCGCCGCTGGCCTGCACCGCCGACTTCGTCAGAGTCAGCCCTTTTACCTTTGCCGGCCTGGACGCGGCAAGAGCCGGACCGTCAAACACCGGCGTGAAGGCAAGTAAGCACGCTACTGCTAGCATGCATGCCATAATTCTAATTCCTGTACTTTTCTCTTTTCTCATTTTTCTTCCTCACTTTTATAGATGTAGCTTTTGACGTTATTATACTGCCTCTTTGCAGGTTTTCCAAATTCCGTTCATGGTCTGGACGTAGATTGTCGCTGTCCCCGCGAAAACGCACGCGTGTTATTTGTGTTGTTATCTTATTATATAGGATATGAAGAACATTTCATTAAAAAGCTATTGACATTACCCTAACGTCAGGGTTTAGGATAGACCTATCAAATCAGATTTTAAGGGGGATTTGTTTTCAATGAGGATCAAGGATGTTGAAAAAATGACAGGCCTGTCTCAGCGCAGCATCCGTTTTTATGAAGAAAAGGGTTTACTGGAAGTCAGGCGGGACGAGGACAATCGGTATAGGCTCTACAACGAAGAAGATGTTGAGAGGCTAAAGCTTATACGTGTTCTGCGTTATTTTGATTTCTCAATTGATGAAATAAAAGAACTTGTTACCGATTCTGACGATTCTGCTCTGATAAACGCTCTATCAATAAAAGCGGACTCATTCGCAGATAAAGTGGACGATTTCGAGGGTAGATCCGAGCAATGCAGGAGACTAATTAAAGAGATTACAAAAAATGAAGAAACCGACGTTCTTGACGATTATATAGAAATGATTGGCTCGCAGGAAGATGAAGAGCTTAAAGAACTTGATGAATTGGCAAAACAAATGTCACATCCGTCTCTTGGAGCCACACTACTTTGGACATTAATTCTCTCAGGACCCATTCTAACAGGTTTGCTAATGGGCGTAAATTCCAAACTACACATTTTACTAATAGCGGTTTCGTCAGCATTGCTGGCCTTAGAATGGGCAACATACATACGAGGCCGCAGCCGCAGAAGAGAATACCAAAAGGGTAGGGATAAAGGATCCTTATGGATTTTTGTGGTAGTTATTGTCGCTATTGCAATTCTTGTGGCTTTCGCAGTCGGGGTTGATGCACTGAGATTTAGCTTCTTGGATATTGTAATCGGAAAGAAGATGATATTCTTCGATGTAAATGGCTTATCAGAAGTCATCTTTTTCTCCGGCTTGGCTATAGCAGTTATCTTCCCGATTCTGGCAGTGGCACACAAACTTACCGGGAATGATGATTACAGTCTCGGTAAGGATTTTCTGAGCAGTGTGTCGAGGCACAAAGCAATAGCTACTATTGCCCTCTTTATCATACTGTATGTGGGCTTTATAGGAATATCGGCAGTTACAGAAAACTCCATCGTGCAATTTGGTGTACTGCACCCTACCGGAGTAGAGTACAAGTTGAAAGAAATAAATTCAGTTGAAACAGGGTTTACGAAAAAGGGCGATTTCTACTATGAAGTCGAATTGCCCGGTGAAGAAAAAGTAAAATTTGAAGTCCCCAGTGTCAATGCGTCAGTTCACCCGGAATACAAAAATGCGGACTCATACGAGGAGCTTGTTGATTTTGATGCAAAACTGATGTCCCTTGGAATCCCAAAGACTTCTGATGAAGGAAGCATCCAATACGCCGATTATGACAAGACCTGCATGGACAACTTCAAAAAAATCTTAGGTGAATGACAAAGGGGACGGTACTCTGTTTTGTTGTTATATATTCTTTGATTTATCACGCTATGTAGATTATAATAGCAATAACAATGTAATAGAAAGGGGTTGTACAGATTGACAATAGAACAAACACTGCATGCATTGGTTTCTAATATAAACGAAATTTATGGCGAATTGATTGTAAATATCATTTTGTACGGTTCAGTTGCGAGAAATGAAGACACTGAAGAGTCAGACATAGATGTGGCACTCATTTTGAAAAACGGTGCTTCTCCTGATATGTATGATGCACTTCTTGATGCTGTTGTTGATCTGGAACTGGAATGCGGCAAAGTCCTTTCTGTTGTCCGTATTGACAGCGAAAAATATGATAGTTGGAATGAAACGATGCCTTTCTATCGCAATATAAAAAATGACGGGGTGATTTTATGGCCGGCAGCGTAAAAGACTTATCGAAATATAGATTTGAAAAGGCTATTGACGATATTAATGCCGCGGAAAGCCTCTATAATGATAAGTTCTACAATGTAGCACTTAATCGATCTTATTATGCTATTTTCCACGCTATACGTGCAGTCAATGCATTAGACGGTTTTGACAGCAGTAAGCACAGCGGCGTTATTGCACACTTTAACCAATTTCACGTGAAGACCGGCGAATTCAGCAAACAAACATCCAAAATAATCCGTAATATTTCCGACTTTCGCGAGCAGGCAGACTACGAGGATTTCTATGAGCCTACCGATATGGAAGTTGTAGATATCTTGGAAAAGGCAAAGATTCTTATTGAAGAAGTCCGGGTATTCCTTACAGCCGCTTCAGTGCTATAGATGACAAAGGGGACGGTTATCATGTTTCAAAAAGCCTGTCCCCGTGAAACGTTGTTATCTTTTTGCGCTGTTGGCTCCGTCCCATACGATGTGGCGGTAGTTCTCTTTGTCTGTATCTCCTTCTGTCGATACGAGGAGGATGACGGAGTTTTCATCAAGGCCGATCTTGTTTTTGAATTCCGTCAAGGTCTCGTCTGTCATTAGATCGTATACTATTCCTGTTGTAACCGCGCCGCTTTCTCCTGAGATGACTCTTGTGTCGCTGCCCATTGGATTCCCCAGAATTCTCATTCCTCTGGCTGCAACTGCTTCCGGGACGGACATGACAAAGTCGGCGTGAGCACCGATGAGATCCCAGCCTATCGTGCATGGTTCACCGCAGGCGAGGCCTGCCATCATGGTATCCAGGTCGCCTTCAACTATGTGAAGCTTCCCATCGGCTGCCTCTGCAGTCTTGTAGATACAGTCCGCTCTGTCAGGTTCGACTATTGTTATTACCGGGCTGTCATCACCATAATAGCTGGTGATTATCCCTGTCATCGCTCCCGACATGGCTCCGACTCCGGCCTGAAGAAATACATGAGTCGGTCTGACATCGCCCAATTCTTCAAAGGCTTCGAGGGCGAGAGTCGTGTATCCCAGCATGATGTTCGCGGGAATTTCCTCATATTCTTCCCACGCCGTATCCTGTATGAATACCCAGCCATTTTCCTCCGCCTGTTTCTGTGCGATTCTGACTGTATCATCGTAGTTGTACTCTGTAATGCTCGCGTCGGCTCCAAGGGCTCTGATGTTCTCGTGCCTTTCCAGGGCGCTACCTTTTGGCATATATACTACGCTCTTTACTCCCAGTTTATTCGCAGTCCAGGCGACTCCGCGTCCGTGGTTGCCGTCCGTTGCCGTAACGAATGTCAGATCTTTGATTGTCTCTTTGACTTCCGGTGAAATTATCTCTTCAAAGGATATCTCGTCTTTTCCGAGGAGACCGGCGATGTGCTTGCTTACAGCGTAGCTTCCTCCGAGGCCCTTGAAAGCATTCAGGCCAAACCGGTAACTTTCATCCTTTACATACAGCCCTTTCACTCCAAGATAATCCGCCAAGTCCGAGAGACATGCAAGAGGAGTCTTTTCGTATTCCGGTATCCCTTCGTGGAATTCCCTCGCCTTTCCCGCGTTCTCCACAGAAAAGAAATCATCCCACCTTTTGTTTGCCGCAATGGCTTTTATTTCCGTCAATTTTATATCGTTCATAAGGGTTCTCCTGTCATTGTAAAACGCGTAGACTATTCTTCTATCATTTGCTTAACAACTTTATCAAAGTCCGAATCTATTGGCTGGGTTCGGTTGAACACCGCGTATTCTCCATGAGCTTTCTCCAATGCCTGCCGGTGTGATACCTTGCCCTTATCTCTCAGCACACTGAAATGATTGCATCAAGGTTGTAGAAGGTAGTGTCACGCTTTACCTGTCGATTCCCTTCTTGTTGAACTATTTCCATTTTGGAAACAGTTGCATCTTGAACAAGTTCTCCTTCTTGGTAGATATTCTTTAAATGCTTCGAAATATCAGGCACTTGAACGCCAAAAAGCTCTGCCATTGCCTTTTGTGTTATCCAGATGGTTTCATCCTTTATGTATGCGTCTACTGTTACATCACCTTCATCAGATTTGTACAGCACCATTTGCATTTCTTTCGAAAAATCTTTCAAGTCTGACCCTCCCTTTCTTCACTATGAACATTATACCGATGAGAACATATGTTTGTCAACGTGGAACGCTGAACCGTCCCCATGTTTCAAAAAGCCTGTCCCCGTGAAACGCCGTCTCCCTGTCACCTTCCATCATCTCCACTCATATCCGTAAGGTTCCAGGTGGTGCTCCTCTCCGCCGAGCACTATGTCCTTGGGCCAGGGGGAGAAGTTAAAGAGTCCTATGGCGGTTTCTTTTTTGAAGACGCGCTTTATTGCAATGACGCTGTCGTCCCACATGTAGTCTTTTCCGTCGGGATATATGACGTACATTTCCGCATCGTCCGAGAATACTGCGCTATTGCTGCGCATTTCCCGAAGCTCCTTAAGGGCGTTGAATATTTCCGAGGCGACGGTGCCGGGAATATTTCTTTCCTCGGCCAGATTCCAGTCAAAGGCGCCCCGGTGAATGTAGCGGGAATCATGAAGTTTCATCGGGTCTTCGTGGTAGCTGTAGTCGTTAAGCTGGCCCACTTCGTCGCCGCTGTATATTACGGGGATGCCCCGCTGGGTCAGCACCCATGCGTGAAGCATAATGTCGCAGCTAGTTCCCAGGCGGACCCCCTCTTCATCTCCTTCGTAGGCGGAGGCTTCGATGCCGCAAAGGGAAGCGGTGGTACCGCAAAGGCGCGCGTCTCCCATGGAATGGGAAACGTTGTAAAGCTCACCTCTTGCCTTGCTGCCGTAGAAGTTCCCGGTAAACCAGTCACTTAAGAATTTTTTATGAGCCACTTCATCTACGCCGAAGCCCCCCAGGAATCCGTAGTCCAGTCCCCAGCCAATGTCGTCATGGCATCTTAAATAGTTCTGGAAAATATATTCCTTAGGCAGGGCATATACCTGCTCCATCTGATGTCTTAAGAGTCTGGTATCCTTAGTGGCGATGGTGTGCCAAAGGGTACACATCATTGTGACGTTATAGAGCATGTCACATTCCGTCTTGCCTGCCCTGCCGAAATAAGGCACCACTTCCTTCGGCTCCATTACCACTTCACCCAGAAGCTTTACCTCCGGGCAG
The DNA here is from genome assembly GCA_002372505.1 of Firmicutes bacterium UBA3738. Taxonomy (GTDB): domain Bacteria; phylum Bacillota; class Clostridia; order Peptostreptococcales; family Anaerovoracaceae; genus UBA3738. The sequence goes on along the minus strand of DFGY01000109.1, from coordinate 5,027 downwards.
ACCATGAGGCATGCCAGCTTCATCATACGGACGATGGTGTGGACCTGAGGCAGGTTCCTGGAATTGGTGCCCAACTGCTTCCATATATATGGAATGGCGTCCAGCCTGATAATATCCACTCCCCTGTTAGCCAGATAAAGAAGATTGTCCGTCATGTCGTTAAAGACTGTGGGATTATGGTAATTAAGGTCCCACTGATAAGGGTGGAAGGATGTCATCACAACCTTTCCGCACTCCGGCACCCAGGTAAAATTCCCCGGGGCCGTTTCCGGAAATACTTCGGGTGTTGTCTCGTCATATTTATTTGGAATGTCCCAGTTGTCGTACATGTAATAGCGGGCCTGAGCCTCGGGCTCTCCCGCCTTTGCCGCCTTGGCCCACACATGCTCGTCGCTGGTGTGATTAAGGACGTAATCCAGGCAAAGAGCTATGCCCTTTTTCCTGCAGGCCGCCGCCAGATCTTCCAGATCCTCCATGGTTCCCAGCTCAGGCTGGACCCTTCTGAAATCAGATACGGCATAGCCGCCGTCGCTCTTTCCTTCCGGGGTCTCTAAGAGAGGCATGAGGTGAAGATAGTCGATGCCGCACTCCTCCAGATAGGAAAGCTTTTTCGCGACGCCTTTAAGGTTACCTCCAAAGTTTTCCGTGTACATCATCATGCCCAGGGAAATATTTTTGCCCTTCTTCTTGCCGGACTTTTTCCCGGCCGCCTTTCTTTCATCAAGGCGTTCCTGCAAGCGCTCTTCCAGTACATTTACGAGAAATTCAAAAGCATGCTCATCCCTGTAAAGTTCCATATAGAGCCACTTTAATTCTTCGAAGTGAGCGCTTTCTCTTATCGGCTTATCTGTCATCTCTCATTTCCTCTTCTATTTCACTCAGGTAGGGCATGGCGGGAATGGCTCCCGGCCTTGAGCAGGTCAGCGCCGCAGCACGATTGCCGTAGCTTAAGACCTGCTGCAGTTCTTCGTCATCCATCTCATTAATTGATTCTTTAACGCTTTTGCCTGCCGGGTACTTTCCGGACTCAATTCCAGCCCTTACTCTTTCCGTCAATTTGCAGATAACCGCTCCCAGGAATGTGTCCCCGGCGCCGTTAGTGTCGGCCACCAGGACCTTTTCCCCGGCGACTTTCCCGCAGCCACCTTTGAATCTGTAGTAGACTCCCTCGGAGCCCAAGGTAATCATCACCAGTGATATTCCCATGTCCAAAAGTGCCTGACTACCCTTTTCCGGATCCGCCTCACCCGTAAGCATTTCAAGTTCGTTGTCTGCGATTTTAAGAATGTCTACGCTGCCCAGAGGCACCTTCATCATTTCTATGGCCGCCTCCACGCTGTCCCAGAGAGCCGGTCTGTAGTTAGGGTCGTAGCTGATAATTACGCCCTCTGTCTTTGCCTGCTCCACCAGTTTCAGCACCGCCGACCGGGAAGGCTCCGTTGTGAGGCTGAGGCTGCCGAAGTGTAGCACCGCCGGCTTTTCGGCACTCGCTGCCGCGCCCGGCTCGCCGGCCCCAAGAATGGCCAGGGCTTCCTCCTCTGTTATCTGAGTGTCGGCTCCCGGATTTCTGTAAAAGCTAAAGCTTCTCTCTCCCGCCTCGTCTACGTGGACGATGGCCAGAGTTGTAGGCTGCTCATCTGTGCGGTAAAGGAATGGTGTGTCCACGCCTTCCTTCACCAGTGTGTAACGAAGAATATCTCCGAAGCCGTCACAACCGATTTTTCCTGCAAAGCCCGCCTTTGCTCCCAGCCTGGCCGCCGCAACTGCAACGTTGGCCGGAGCACCTCCGGGATATGCAGCAAAAATCGGATTACCTTTTTCATCCGACCCGGTTTGGGTTAAGTCTATTAATACTTCACCAATCGAAATGATTTTTTTCATAGTTTTACTCTCTTGTTGCATCAATAACAATTCTGTCGCCAGTATCTAGTACATAACTTTCGTATGTCCCATGAATCTGACAATCATTCAATCATCAATTTCTATTATATAGCTCTCATAGGCGTTTATTATTGTAGTCTCTTTATATTCTATTACTCTGTCGACATTTATTCCATAGGTCATGTGAATGTGGCCGTGAATCATGTAGGCAGGTTTGTGCTTGTCCATGATTTTTTTGAATGTGTTAAATCCCCTGTGGGGAATTGTGTCCATGTCTCCAAGTCCGTAGGCCGGCGCATGAGTAAGGAGAATATCTATGCCGCCGCTCTTCACTATGGAAGGAAGCATTCTCATGTAGCGCCTGGCCATTTCTCCTTCAGTGTACATGTTCAGACCGTCCCGATATTTGTGGCAGCCACCAAGTCCGGCAATTCTCAGACCGCCTACCCTTACCACTTCCCCGTCAATGCAGGTGCAGCCTTCCGGCGGCTCATTTACGAATCCGTCGTCGTGGTTGCCTCTTACGTAAAGGAGAGGACAGCCGGCCATGGTTACGAGAAATTCAAGGTACTGCCTTTTCAAATCCCCGCAGCTGAGAATAAGGTCTATTCCCTTAAGCGCTCCGGCCCGGTAATGGTCGTAATACTTTTTAGCTTCCACATCGGAGACAGTTAATATTCTCATAGGCTTCCCTCTTCTTTCGAAGCGCTGATGCCGGTAATGTCTACGGCCTGCCTGGCGTCGTCACTCAGTTCATGATACCTGGGTATGCCGCCTACAATATTCTCATTGAGCCAGTCCATGTTAAGTATCTGCTCCGGACTCAGGCGCTGGCCGCTTCTCGCGATTACTCCTCCTGTCTGTTCCTTAATGGGTCCGCAGAATGGAACCGTAACCTCTCTTATAATTGCTTCCGTAAGCATGCCTGCCAGCTTTCTTGTACCTACGGGCAGACCATCAAAGTAGCTGAGGCCCACAACTCCCGAAGACAGGCCGAAGTAATAGTTAAACGCCTTGGCGCTCTTTTCGTAGTCGTCGTAGTAAGTCCTTCCCCTTATCTGCCTCAGGATGCTGTCGTAGTAAATCCCCCAGAGCCATATAGGCTTTACCAGGTTCACTATGCGGCCTTCTTCCATGCGGGAAAGGCCGAGGATTCTGTGATCTCTGCTCTCCATGCTGGCGTTGTCCTGGGCGGAAACTAAATTTATTCCCCTCCGGGTAAGCCTCTTCATGGCCTCGTCTATTCCGCCTACGGTGGACCATTCCAGATAAACCTTTGCCCCCGGATTTGTCAGCTGCACTCCCAGGGCAAAGGCGTTTATTCCGGCGAACTGGCCGAATATAGGGTAGTCGCTGATGTAGCCTACCCGTCCGTCGACGGCTAAGGCCCCTGCGATGGCACCTATTATGTATTTCACCTCGTAGATCCTGGCGTGATAAGTGCGCACATATCTGTGAGGAGTATTTAAGGAGCAGTTTAGTATAGTCACCTCGGGATGCTCCACCGCCGCCTTCAGACTGGCGGGAAAGAGCTTGGTGCTGGTTGTGAAAATCACGTTGCACTTGTCCTTTACCGCCTTGGCTATAGCCTTATCCGGGTTGTCCATGGCGTTGTAATAAGGGACTGTCTTTATGTATTCCGACTGCATTCTCTGTACTATTTCCCTGCCCTTGTCGTGGGCGTAGGTCCAGCCGGAGGTGGCGGGACTTCTGTCGTGAATGAAGCCTACCTTTAGTTCTTTCTCCCGTGAAATAGGAAGAATTTTTTTAAGAAGGCTGCTTCCCTTTTGCTCAGGGCCCAGCTTCACGTCGATAGTTTTTTCTTCCTGCTGGAGGACTATTTCCTCCCATACCTTTTCCACGGTGTGCTTTATTTCCCGGGGACTCTTGCCGAAAAGCTCCCGGGGACCGTAAACGCTCAGGTATGCAAGTAGTGCATCCCCGGCGCCGATTTTCATTTTCTTGTCCTTCAGTTCTTCGAAGGCCTTCTGGAAATAGTAAAACAAGGACTCGAAATCCTTTTTCTCTTCTTCGGTCCATTTTTCCTTCGGGGCCTTGCCCAGTAGCTTCTGAAGTCTTTTATAGCTGCCCGGCTTTGTGAATTCTATGGTCCTGAGACCGCTGACCTCGTAGAAGGCCATGAATTCCTTGTAGAGTTTAAGGTCTTCCGAATCTCCCCGGGCAGGTATGATTCTGATTACATTGGCAGCAATGCTGTAGGCGCCAAAGAATTTCATGACGCTGACCCTCTTGTTTCCTTCCTCCACATAGAACCGGTTCATGTACTCGTAGACCTTTACCGGCTCCCTTATGCCTTCCGTAATGTGGGCTCTGCAAAGGGCGATCCACTTTGCTGCGAATTCGGAATCAGAGTCAAGAAGGGGCATGAAGTTGCCGGCAAAGGCTTTGTTCCTGCCTGCATTCTTCGTCCCCACAATCAGTTCCAGCGGGATTTGCTCTATCCCGAGAGCTTGTCCCCCGGACAATTCTGCCGGAGAGACAAACTCTTCGAGAGTAGGCAAATCTTTAGTGTATTTTATTCCTAGCTTTAGAGCTTCTTTGTAATATAGTTCCGACAATTTGAGACCCCGGATTATTCTGCATAGAGCAGATTAAGTTCTGTTTCCTTGTCGAAGAAGTGAGCCTTGCTCATGTCCAATGCGAATCTGGCTTTGTCGCCCTGATTAAGCTGGGTCTGAGGAGCGACTCTTGCAGTCATCTGGCTGCCGTTTACGTCGAAGTAGAGGAATACTTCTGCTCCCAGCATTTCTTTAACTTTGATTTCTGCCTCGATTACGCTGTCAGCGTGAGCCTGCATGAAATCTGCATCGTCGGAAACGTTTTCCGGACGGATGCCGAGAACGATAGTCTTGCCGTCGTAGCCGCCTTCTTTAAGGACCTTTGCCTGCTCAGCCGGTACGCTGATTACATTTTCCCCAACCTTCAGACTTACATCGTCACCGTTTACGGATACTTCTGCATCTGTGAAGTTCATCTGTGGTGAGCCGATGAATCCTGCTACGAACAGGTTGCAGGGCTTGTTGTAAAGGTGGTCAGGTGTGTTGATCTGCTGAACGATGCCGTCCTTCATTACTACGATTCTCGTACCCAGAGTCATAGCCTCTGTCTGGTCGTGGGTAACATAG
>DFGY01000101.1 GCA_002372505.1 Firmicutes bacterium UBA3738 | reverse complement strand
GCGTCCTGTTTTAGATATAGGGGGTTTTTATATATTAGGGATAGATAGTTGTCTTTCTTTTGACATCTTAATAATAACACAAATATAACGTAATGCAATTGTTTAGATTACAAAAATATCGCCGTTTTACTGTAAATAAATTACATATAATTCAAAAGATAACCAGTGCGTTCGAGGGAAGCGAGCAAGATAAATGTTGAAATTTCAATGAATACAAGGCGCGCCTTTGCACATTTACAGCTTTTATTCCAATTGTCAAGTCAGCCACCTTACACCACTGTTTTTTAGGTGTAAAGGTGCTGGTTTGAAACAAGACAGATTAATGTGGCGTGAACTTAAAAAATGTGCGATAATATCTGACATGAAGATTTTAGCAATTAGTGATACACACAGAAAAATAAGCAGAGTGGAGACCATTGTGAAAAAGCACGGCGGTTTTGATGCGGTCTTTCATATGGGGGACCACCTGGCGGACGCTGAAGCAATTGGCAGACTTCCCGGAATGGAAGGCGTGCAAATTGAGGCGGTCAGAGGGAACTGCGATGGAGCCATGAAGCCGGATGAGTGCACGAAAATCGTTGAGGCCGGCGGCTTTAAATTCATGCTTACCCATGGTCACCCTTACGGTGTTGATTATGACCTTACTCATCTGTACTACGCAGCGAGGGAAGCGGGCGTCGACATGGTGCTCTTCGGTCACACTCACAGAGCCTTCTATGATAAAGGCGGAGATGTGCAGATTTTAAATCCCGGCAGCATTTCTTCCCCCAGGGACGGAAGCCGGGGTACTTATGCTGTAATAAATACGGAGGGCAGAGCTTTGGAATGTGCGACCTTCGAATGGGACGGTCCGGGAGACATTCCCCGCCGCGGGAAGGCGAGGGGCGGATTCCTCAGAAGGACCTTTAACGATAGTGACGGTCAGTAGTCCGCCGGAATGTGAAAAAGAATGAAAGTTGGAAATGAAAGTTTGAAAGGAAAAAGTTGTGGCGCTGTTAACAGTAAAAGATCTCACACTTGCATATGACAAGAAAATAGTTTTGGACGGGCTCAATTTCTCTGTGGATGCCGGGGATTATCTTTGCATTGCCGGTGAAAATGGAACAGGGAAGAGCACTCTTATGAAGACAATTCTAGGGCTTAATCCTTCCGGCGGAGGAGAAATCATTTTCGGTGAAGGCCTTAAACGAAACGAAATCGGATACCTGCCTCAGCAGACGGACCTGCAAAAGGATTTCCCTGCATCGGTGTTCGAGGTAGTCCTGTCGGGAAGACTTTCCGCCATTGGCAGCAAACCCTTTTATGGCAAGAATGACAAGGAAATCGCCCGTGAAAATATTGAGCGCATGGGAATGGAAGAGTTCATAAACGTCAGCTACAGGAATCTTTCCGGCGGCCAGCAGCAAAGGGTGCTTCTGGCAAGGGCTCTGTGCGCAACGGAAAAAATGCTCATGCTGGACGAGCCGGTTTCCGGACTGGATCCGGGAGCTACTGCTGAAATGTATGCATTCATAGAAAAGGTAAACGAAGACGGCGTTACGGTAATAATGATTTCCCACGACCTGAAGCAGGCCACACACTTTGCAAGTCATATACTCAAGCTCGGGGAAAACGAATTCTTCGGAACGAAGCAGGAATACCTTGCGCAGCAAAGAGGATTGCTGATGGGAGGTGACAGATAATGTCTCAGCTCATTGAATATCTCCAGTATCCATTTGTAATATACGCCCTGGTTGTGGGAGTGCTAATAGCTCTTTGTTCGTCTCTCTTCGGAGTGACGCTGGTTCTTAAAAGATTCTCCTTTATAGGTGACGGACTTTCCCACGTAGCCTTCGGGGCCCTGGCAGTTGCCGGCGTGCTGAAGCTGGCGAACCAGATGATTCTCATACTTCCGGTTACGGCTCTGTGTGCAGTGCTGCTCCTAAAGACTGGTCAGAATACGAAAATAAAAGGGGACGCGGCTCTGGCTATGATTTCAGTTGCGGCCTTGGCCTTCGGATACCTCATAATGAATGTGTTTTCCACATCATCAAATTTATCCGGGGACGTGTGCACCACCTTGTTTGGATCAACTTCCATACTGACCCTCACCATGCAGGACGTGGTCATGAGCATGGTGCTGTCAATTGTGGTAATAATAATATTCATTCTCATGTACAACCGGCTGTTTGCCGTGACCTTTGACGAGGACTTTGCCAAAGCTACCGGTCTTAGAGCCGAGCTCTACAATCTTATGATTGCCATCGTCATTGCTGTGATAATTGTAATAGCAATGAGTCTGGTGGGAGCTCTTCTCATTTCCGCCTTGGTGGTATTCCCGGCTCTGTCAGCCATGAGGCTTTACAGCAGCTTTAAGAGCGTGACCATATGTGCTGCAATTCTGTCGGTAATCTGCACCTTCGCAGGAATCATAATTTCCATTATGGCCGGAACACCTGTAGGCGCTACAATAGTCGCCGTGCAGGCACTGGTTTTCGGCATCTGCGCCCTGTTGGGAAAGATAAGATAATAGGAGCGTTTCACGGGGACAGGCTTTTGTTTCGCTTTTTGATTCTTGCCTGCTATAATTCTACATTTATAGGATCCAAACAGAATGTAGAAATAATTTCATTGATTCCACGATTTCATTTTCAACAAAGTTCACTATGAGGCATACTGATAGCTTTAATCGTTGAAAAATTTTCTACAATAGTTTTGGAATAAATAAATATAGAAAAGAGCAAATAGTTAAGCAGATGAGTGACAGGGGGACGGTTCTCTTGTCACTATTTTATTGGACAAAAAGATGACAAGAACCGTCCCTTGTCATCTTACATTTTTTAGGTGAAACAAAAAGCCTGTCCCCGTGAAACGGTTATTTTTTTGCGTTTTCGATTTGGGTTTTTACGCTGGCGAAGGATGTGCTGCCGGCGGATTTTTTGGCTTCGATGCAGGCGCGGACGCTGATTTTGTCGTAGATGTCGGCGTCGAATTTGTCGGAGAATTCCCGGAGTTCTTCCAGAGAAAGGTCTTCGATGGCGCAGCCTTTCTCGATGCAGTGAAGGACCAGGTTGCCAATGATTTCGTGGCACTGGCGGAAGGGGATGCCTTTGCCAACCAGGTAGTCGGCGCAGTCGGTGGCGTTCATGTAGCCGTACTTGGCTGCGTCTGCCATTACATCAGTGTTTACCTTCATGGTCGCAATCATTTCCGTAAAAATGTTTACGGAGTCTTTAAGCGTGTCGCTGGCATCGAATACCGGCGGCTTGTCCTCCTGCATGTCCTTATTGTAAGCCAGTGGCAGTCCCTTCATTATGGTGAGAAGGGTAACCAGGTCGCCGTAGACGCGGCCTGTCTTTCCGCGGATCAGCTCTGCCATATCCGGATTCTTTTTCTGAGGCATAATGCTGGAGCCTGTTGCATAGGCATCGTCGATTTCAATAAATGAGAATTCCTTTGAGCTCCAGAGTATGAGTTCCTCGCAGAAGCGGGAAAGGTGCATCATGCTAATTGATACGCAGGATAAAAACTCCAGGGCAAAGTCCCGGTCGGAAACCGAGTCCATGGCGTTTTCCGTAACTCCTGCAAAGCCCAGCTCCGAAGCGGTGTAATCTCTGTCTGTAACATAGGAAGTACCGGCCAGAGCTCCGCTGCCCAGAGGAGAAAGATCCGTACGCTCAAGGCAGTCTGCAAAGCGGCTGCGGTCGCGTTTAAACATCTGATAGTAGGCCATAAGGTGATAGGCAAGTGTTACAGGCTGGGCCCGCTGAAGATGTGTGTATCCGGGCATTACCGTGTCCTGATGCTTTTCTGCCAGGTCAACGAGAGTCTCAAGAAGCTTCTCCAGGAGACCGTCAATCTGCTCGATTTCATTCTTTACGTGAAGCTTGAAGTCCACTGCCACCTGGTCGTTACGGCTGCGGGCGGTGTGAAGCTTCTTTCCCGTGTCTCCGATGCGCTCCGTGAGGAGAGTCTCGATGTTCATGTGAATGTCTTCGCTGTCAATTGAAAACTCTACCTTGCCTGCGTCAATGTCTTCTTTTATCGCAAGAAGAGCGGATACGATCATATCCGCTTCTTCTTGTCCGATTATTCCCTGCTTGGCAAGCATACCTGCGTGAGCTATGCTGCCTGCAATATCTTCTTTATAAAGTCTTTTGTCAAAGGTTATGGATGCGTTGAATTCATTACTCGACGAACTCGCTGCTTTTGTAAACCTTCCTTTCCAAAGTTTCATCCGGTGTAACTCCTTCTTTGTTCTGCTTCTGGATGGCCCTTATCTTGAGAGGCAGTGACCACAGGTTTATGAAGCCTGTTGCATCGCTCTGGTTGTAAACTTCGTCCTTTGAGAATGTGGCGAACTCTTCACTGTAGAGCGAGTTTTCGGATTTGCTGGCCGCTGCGTGGCAAGAGCTTTTGTATAGTTTCATCTTCACGGTTCCGCTGACTTCTTCCTGAGTCACATCTACGAAAGCGTTTATTGCCTTCATGAGAGGCGAGAACCATAGACCATCATAGCACAGTTCTGCGAACTTTTCACCAACGATTTTCTTGTAGTGCATGGTGTTGCGGTCAAGGATGAGTCTTTCAAGAGCCTTGTGAGCTTCGAAGAGAAGTGTTCCACCCGGTGTTTCGTATACGCCACGGGACTTCATGCCTACGAGACGGTTTTCGATAATGTCGATTGTACCTACGCCGTGAAGGGCAGCGATTTCGTTGAGAGCCATGAGAAGCTCGATTGGTCCCATGGGCTTTCCGTCAACTGCTACGGGCACGCCTTTTTCGAATTCGATTTCAACGTATGCCGGTGTGTCCGGTGCCTGCTCGGGTGTGTTTGAAAGAACGTGGATGTCGTCAAGGTGCTCGTTCCACGGGTCTTCCAGGTTGCCGCCTTCGTGGCTGATGTGCCAGATGTTCTCGTCGCGGCTGTAAACCTTTTCTACAGTCTGTGTAATAGGTACGTTGTTCTTCTTTGAGTATTCTATGAGATCCTCTCTGCTCTCGAAGGGCCAGTTGTCAGCTCTCCAGGGAGCGAATATCATGATCTGAGGATTTAAAGCTTTAATGGAGGTTTCGAATCTTACCTGGTCGTTACCCTTGCCGGTACAACCATGTACAATGTAGTAAGCGCCTTCTTCTTCGGCAACCTCAACAAGCTTTTTAGCCATGAGAGGTCTAGCCATTGAAGTACCCAGCAGATATGCATCTTCATAAATTGCGCCTGCCTTAAGCGTAGGCCAGATGTAATCTGTGATGAATTCTTCCTGAATGTCCAGTACGATTGATTTGCTGGCTCCTGATTTAATAGCCTTGTCCTTAATGAAGTCGAAGTCTTCCTTCTGTCCTGCGTTGCAGCATACAGCGATTACTTCTGCATCATATTCTTCCTTCAGCCAGGGGATGACAGCAGATGTGTCCAGTCCGCCTGAATAAGCCAGTACTACTTTTGCTCCTTTTTCCATTTTTTCTTACCTCCGTTTAGCTGTTTTATGCATATCGAATGAATAAATATTCATATTTCCTAAACATTATACATCCGTTTTTGTATAATGCAAGTCCTTTTTTACGATAAATGAGAAAAATACACTAATATGTTGCTCTTTATGTTAGAATGTGTGGAGACGAAATAATAATGAAAGAGAGAAATAAAAATTGGAAACATTAATTAACACTCTTAAACAGGAAATAGATGAAGAATTTATCGTGCAGAATGCCGACATGGCGGAGCACACATCCTTTAAAGCCGGTGGGAAGGCTGACCTTCTGGTCATTCCCCAGGATTATGAGCAGCTGAAATTCACTTTGCAGAAAGTTGCAGACAGCGGCCTTGAATATTACATTCTGGGTAACGGCAGCAACATTCTCGTAAAGGACGGAGGATTCCGCGGAGTCATAATCAAGACTCTGCCGGCCCTTCAGGGCATTTCCGTGGACTACGAAGATGCGGAGATGATAGTGCAGTCGGGCGTGCTCCTTTCCGTTGCAGCCAGAACGGCGGCACAGAATATGCTGGCGGGAATGGAATTCGCTTCGGGAATACCGGGCTCTGTAGGCGGCGCCGCATACATGAATGCAGGAGCCTACGGCGGTGAAATGAAGGACATTATTACTGCAGTGAGACTCATATCAAGGGACGGTCAGAAGGAATACACTCTTACCTGTGATGAAATGAAGTACGGATATCGTCACAGCGTTCTTTACAAGACGGGAGACATTGTGGTAAGCATAATGCTTCAGCTAAAGCAGGACAATCCCCATGAAATATTTGACCGCATGACGGAGCTCAACAATAAGAGGAATGATAAACAGCCGGTGGAATACCCCAGTGCAGGCAGCTTCTTTAAGAGGCCCGAGGGATATTTCGCAGGAAAGCTCATAGAAGACGCAGGCCTGAGAGGCCTGACCTACGGCGGAGCCCAGGTGTCTGAAAAGCACTGCGGATTTATAATCAACACAGGAAACGCAACAGCTCAGGACATCGTTACCCTAATGCATCTGGTGCAGGCTTCCGTAAAGGAACAGTTCGATGTGGACCTGGAGCCGGAAGTGCGGATAATAGGAGAAGATTAATGTACAGGATGACCTTCGATTATCACACCCATACCATTTATTCCCCGGGACCCATACGCCCCCACGGCAAGGGTACACCGGAGGAGAATGTGCTTGCGGCAATTGATAAAGGTCTGGATGGCATAGCAATATCGGACCACGGGCCGGGGCATCTCACCTACGGAATAAAGCGCAGCAAATTTGCGGAGCTTAGGGCTGAAATCGAAAGGCTGAAGGAAAAGTATCCTCAAATAGAAATATACATGTCCGTTGAGGCAAACACAGTTATGAGCGGCAACTTCATAGACGTCCGCCCGGATGAAATAGAAGTCTTCGACTTTATAAACGCAGGCTATCACTTCGGAGTCAAAAACGGATTTGTCACCAGCAACTACCTTTATAACACGGGACTTAGCCGGGGCAGAAGAGATGAATTCGCAAAGCGGAATACCAATATAATAGTAGGAGCCCTTGATTGTAACGATATAAAAATCCTCACTCATCCCGGAGACAAGGCTCCCGTGGAAATGGAGAGAATTGCCCAGGCCTGTGAGAGAAATGGCACATGGATGGAAGTGAATAATTCTCACGGCCATTTGAATGTGGAGGAGCTGAAGGTGTGCGCAGCATATGACGTAAAGTTCGTAGTCAGTAGCGACGCCCACAGACCGGAGAAGGTAGGATCATTCGAAGTGTCACTTGAAAGAATACTTGAAGCCGGAATACCTATAGACAGAGTTGTAAACATAGAAGAGATATAAGCAGAATATGATTAGGAAAAAGTGTTTGGAAGAAGAAAGGACGAAAGGGGCATCATGGAAGTAATAGTTATAACGGGAATGAGCGGAGCCGGTAAGTCCCAGGCAGTGGATTGTCTGGAGGATCAGGATTATTACTGCGTCGACAATATGCCTCCGGGCCTTATGGAAAACTTCATAGCCCTGGCCAACGCCAAAGGCTCGAGTATTGATAAAGTAGCATTTGTGCTGGATACCAGAGGCGATATTTTCGGCGGCGTTGAAGAGGCTCTCGAGGACCTTGACGATAACGACATTCCATATAAGGTCATATTCCTTGAGGCTTCCAACGAGGTGCTGCTTAGGCGCTACAATGAAACCCGCAGGGTCTATCCCAGGACAAAGAAGACGGCTACCTTGGCTGACATTAAGCAGGAACGGGAAGAGCTGGAGCACATAAGAGACCGTGCTGATTTTATAATAGACACATCCAGCATGAAGGCAGCTCAGCTCAAGAAGGAACTCCTGGAAGTCCTGGCCGATGAATATCAGGAGGAGACCTTTGTTATAAACATCATGTCCTTTGGCTACAAGCACGGTATGCCAATGTCCGCCGACATGGTTTTCGACATGAGGTTCATTCCCAACCCATTTTACGTACCCAGTCTCAAGAGAGCCACAGGTAACAGCAAGAAGGTCAGAAACTTCGTCATGAAGCACCTTGTGACCCAGATGTTCATAAAGGATCTGGACAGTCTGGTCAATAACATTATTCCATGCTATATGAAGGAAGGAAAATTTAACCTTAATATTGCCTTCGGCTGCACAGGCGGTCAGCACCGCTCAGTGGCCATGGCCAACGAATTCGCTGAAAGATTTGAGCTCCAGGGTAAGCAGGTTACTCTTGAGCATAGAGATGTAAAGAGGAAATAATGTCTTTTGCAAGCGAGACGAAAAACGAACTGGCGCGGAACATGCCTGAAAAGAAGTGCTGTATGCTGGCTGAAATCGCCGGCTTTATTCGCGTGGCAGGAAGCGTTTCCCTTGCAGGTATGGGAAGGTTCAAAATCATTCTCACTACGGACAATCCGGCCATAGCCCGCCATTACAAAAAGATGCTGAAGGATTATTTCGGCATTGACCCGGCCACAAGCATCGGCCAGGGTGAGGGCATCGCCAAGAGAAAAAAATATATAATAACCATAGGCCCGGAGGAGCTTTCCGAGCAGATTCTCAGGGAGACGGGCATCCTTATGATCCGTGAAGGAATGAACTACATTACCGACGGCATCTACGACGGAATAATCAGAACCAAGTGCTGCAGGAAGTCCTATCTCAGAGGTGCCTTCATGGGAGCGGGACGCCTGACGGATCCGGAAAAGTCGTATCAATTTGAAATCGTATCGGCATCCAGAGAGACGGCAAATGATATAAGAAGACTAATTAATAGTTTTGTTGATTTAAAAGCGGGTACATCAGAGAGGAAGAACCAGTACGTAACCTATGTGAAAGACTCGGGTCAGATACTGGACATTCTCGCAATAATGGGAGCCCATTCCCAGTACTTCGCCTTTGAAGATATAAGGTTGACCAAGGAAATGAGAAATGAGGCTAATCGCAGAGCCAACTGCGACCAGGCCAACATTGACAAAGCCGTGGCTGCAGCGGAAAAGCAGATTGCAGCCATAAAGAAAATCGGCCCTGAAAACATGGACGATAAACTAAGTGAAGTCGCCAAGCTGCGTCTGGCCAATCCCGACGCCAGCCTGGCAGAGCTGGGGGAGATGCTTAACCCGCCGCTGAAAAAGGCAGGGGTTAACAGCCGGCTTGCGAAGATAATTAAGCTTGCTGAAGCTTAGTGGAAAAGTGAAAGGAAAAACATATGGCCATTACTGAAAGAGTAGAAAAAATACGTCAGAACTATGTGGATACCATGCCCCATATTTCATATGAAAGAGCCTGGGCCTGGACAAAGTCATTCCAGAGAACGGAAGGACAGGCTCACATAATCAGGACTGCACAGGCATTCAAAGATACCTGCGAAGAGCTGTCCGTAAACATCTGGGAAGGGGAGCTAATTGTAGGCACCAGCGGTGAATACAGAAAGACGGCCATTCTCACCCCTGAGTTCGGCTGGCAGTGGATTAACGAGGAAATAGACACATTTCCACAGCGGGGACAGGATCCATACGACGTAACCCAGGAGCAGATAGACTTCATTCGTGAAAATATATTCCCGTACTGGAAGGGCAAATCCGTTGAAGAGGCATTCCTGGCACGTACCAGCGAGGCTACGAAGAAAATCGGCGTAGACACAGGATTCCTGGATACGGATTCAAAATGGAGAAACGGTATCGGCGAGATATCTGCCGACTATATTGACGTACTACTGCCGAAAGGCTATGGCGGCCTGAAGAAGGAAGCCCTTGAATACATGGAAAGTCTCAATGAGGCAATTCCCGAAGATAAAAAGAAGATGGACTTTTATAAATCCATGGTGCTCATTGCCGATGGAATGATCACTTTGGGACGTCGCTACAGCGAGAAGGCTAAGGAAATGGCAGAGGCGGAGCAGGATCCCTACAGAAAGTCCGAGCTTCTTGAAATCGCCGAAGTCTGTGCCAAGGTGCCGGAGAATCCACCGGAAACATTCCGTGAAGCAATTCAGTTCGTATGGTTCGTACAGCTGGGTGGAGTCATCGCCGAGAATCCTCTGGCGTGGAATCCGGGACGCTTCGACCAGTACATGTATCCTTATTACAAGGCTGATAAAGAAGCGGGAATAATCGATTATGATACGGCTCTGGAATTGGTTGAATGCCTCTGGCTTAAATACAGTGAGTGGGCGTGGACCATTTCAAAGAATACAGCAAGCTTCTTTGCAGGCTACACCAACTTTGAAAATCTAACGGTTGGCGGCACAAAGGTGGACGGCACCGACGCTACCAACGACGTTTCATATATGGCTATTCAGGCAACCCGCGAGTGTATGACTCACCAGCCCACATTAAGTTGCAGGATTCACCCCGATTGCCCGCCGGAATTTATGGAGGCGGTAACTGAACTGGTTTCTACAGGCTGCGGATTCCCGGCTATTCACGGCGACCGCACCGGTTATCAGATGCTTTCAAATCTGGGCTACAAGCCTGAGGATGCAAGAGACTGGAACAACTGCGGCTGCGTAGTGCCTCATTCCCGCAAGACCTTTGAGTGGACCTCCGCTGCAAGCATTAGCTTTGCGGCAGCCCTGGAGTTCGCACTGAACGAAGGAAAGAGCAGACTCTCAGGTGAACAGGTATCCATTCCCGAAAAGAACCCGAAGACCTTTGAGTCCCTGGAGGAAATTATAGAAGCCTGGAAGAAGCAGTTTAAATATCTTGTAAAGCACGGCGTAATCAGTCTTGTGACTGCACAGGAAATACACAAGGAAATCGGCCAGCGCCCCTATATGTCAGCATGTAACGAATACTGCATGAAGAACGGGGAAGACCTGGTTGACGGCGGAGCCAAGTACAGCATCGGGCCCGTGTTCACAGGTGTAGGACTTTCCGTCACAGCCAATTCACTGGCGGTAATAAAGAAGCTGGTATACGATGATGGGCTCTGCACTCTTTCGGACATTATCGATGCAATTAATAACAACTGGGAAGGCTACGAGGAGCTCCGGGAGAAGGCTCTGGCCTGCCCGAAATACGGAAACGACGACGACTATGTAGATTCCATAGCCAGAGATCTGGCTGACTTCTTCTACGATGAAGTCACTTCATATAAGGATCTTTACGGTAACCACTTCGTTACGGCATTTATGGGAATATCCAATTACCTGCCCACAGGCAAGGTGCTGGGAGCAACGCCGGAAGGCAGACACGCCATGGATCCGATTAACGAAGGTGTATCACCTTACACAGGTTCCGACACGTCAACATGCCTGGCGGCTCTTAAGAGCGCGGCTAAGATGAAGCACGAAATCCATAGCGGCGGTACTCTCCTTAATTTAAGGCTGAACCACGACCTGGTAGCTACAAAGAGGGGCAGGGCAAACCTGGGAGCAATGCTTCAAAGTTACTTCATGCTCGGTGGATTCCACGTACAGTTCAACACTATCTCAAACGACGTGCTGAAGGAAGCCCAGGCTCATCCCGAAAAGTACAAGAGCCTGCTGGTCCGCGTTGCGGGATACAGCGCCCAGTTTACAAATCTGTCTAAGGAAATGCAGGATTCCATAATGGCAAGAAACGCCCATGAAGAATTCTAAAGGCTATGTAATGGATGTACAGCCCTTTTCCGTCAACGATGGTGATGGAATAAGGACGACAATCTTTTTGGCAGGATGCCCTCTGAGATGCAAATGGTGCTCTAATCCGGAGGGCTTCTTTAAGTCTGAACTGGTGGGCTGGCACAAGCGCAAATGCATAGGCTGCGGTGAGTGCGCCCAGGTATGTCCCAAAGGGATTGGTATAAATATGAATCAAGGCCGATATTTCGGTAACGGCCAGGATATAAATGATTATACGGATGCTAAGATTGTTTCAAACCATAGCTCGCTTTCTGATGGATGCGATGCCTGCGGGAAGTGCGTAGACGTATGTCCTGTGGGAGCGCGGACCTTCATGGTCCGGGAAATGGACGCAGATGAGGTGATCGAAAAAGTTCAGCGCCACCGCCTCTTTTACATGCAGAGCGGGGGAGGAGTCACATTCTCCGGCGGCGAAGCCACCTCACAATCTGAATTTCTTGACTGCCTGTCTGAGAGAATTTACGACCTGGGGTATGACATGGCGCTTGAGACATCCGGGTACTTTGAGTTTGATAAGCTCCGCTCAGTGCTTGAGCGTATGGATCTTATATTCATGGATCTGAAAATCTTCGATGATAAGAAGCATAAGGAATATACAGGCGTGTCCAATGCTCTGATTAAAGAGAACATAGCGAAGGTTGCCGGAATTGTTCCCCGTAAAAAACTGGTTGTGAGAATTCCCGTTATCGGCGGCGTAAACGATGATGCGGAAAACATAGAGCAGACTGCCAGCTTTGTAAGCGAGCACGCACCCGGGGCGCAGATGGAACTCTTGCCATATCACGAGTTTGGAAGGATTAAGTACGAGGCTATTGGGATTGAATATGAGCATCCCGAATTCATCAGACCCGGTAAAGAAAAGATAGATAAACTGAAGAGTTTATTATTAAAATATGACATAGAGATTGCAGATTATAAGTAAATGTAATTGTTTGATACAATTCCAAATTTTAGTTGATATGCATCTTCTTGTCTGTTATACTGATGGCATCAGGAAGGACAAGCAAAAGCGGCTGACTCAACCGAATCATTTTACTACATTCCTACCGCCAAGGAGGTGATGGCCATGGTAAGATTGAGGAAAGGAGAGTCTGAGATGATTAGAGTGACTCTAACATGGAATCGTAAGATTCTAAGAGTGACAATAAGCTTCAATAAAAAAGCCGCCAAAGCCCAGAACTAAGGCGGCAGCCCATAAAGGTTGAGTTAGTCGTTTAAGCGACTTCCTTCCTGACACAATGATAACTCATTTAGGATTCTTTTTCAATAGGTTTTTAACCACAATTGACCCGATTAACAGTCCTGCGGATGCCGGCACAAAGGGTGAGGAACCCGGGGCGTTTTTGCGTGCAGGTAGTTCGCCGCTAAGCCCTTCAAAGTTTGGTTTTATGGGTTCTTCTGTTGAGTAAACTACATCAAGTTTTTTTATTCCACGGGACTTAAGTTCCTTGCGCATTACCTTTGCCAGCGGGTCTGTGTGGGTTTTAAAAATATCGGTGCATGTCAGCTTTGATGGATCCATGCGATTGCCGCAGCCCATTGCGGAAATTATAGGCGTGCCGGACTTTTCCGCCTGAAGGACTAAATCGATTTTGGATGAAACGGTGTCTATGGCGTCAATAATGTAATAGTAACCTGCGAAGTTAAAATCATTGCAGGTGAGCAAATTGCTGTCTAAAGTGTCACTTGGTGCACAAGGTGAGTCAGGTGTTGAAGATGTGCGCTTTTCATATGCTTCCATAGAAAGGTATGTGCCGTTAAATGTCCGTAAAACCACATTGGGATTTATGCTTTTTATTCTTTCTTCAAAGACATCCACCTTGCTTCTTCCAACAGTGTCATGAGTTGCGATGATTTGCCTATTCAGATTTGTTATATCCACTTCGTCGCTGTCTACTATATCGATTTTTCCTACACCGCTTCGTACAAGGGATTCAATGACGTAGCCGCCGACTCCGCCGCATCCGAAAACTATGACATGGCATTCTTTCAGCCGAGCCGTCGATTCAGGACCGAGTATTGATTCTGTTCTCTGGAATTGATTCTGCATAATGATAGTTTAATGCAGGGAAGGGTTGTTGTCCATAGTTTATGGCAGAGCTTCATGATTTGAAAACATTTCTGTTGACATTATCGAATATCGATATTATGATGTAAGTTAAATATCGATATTCGATATTTAACTTAAAGCAAGAAGGTGATTACTATGTCGCGGGATAAATTCAAGACATTAACGGAACAAATGTATTACATTCTCATCTGTATGAAAAGGGAGTGTTGCGGCACCGACATTATGGAATTAGTCGCAGAGATGACTGATGGACGTGTGAGAATCGGGCCGGGTACTCTGTATAATCTGCTGGAGCAGTTTTCCGAAGCGGGAATGATAGAAGAAACGAAGGTGGAGGGAAGAAAGCGCAGTTATATGATTACAGATATCGGGGAGAAGGTACTTGCAGAAGAATATGAGCGACTTAAAGCTCAGATAAAAGATTATGACAGATATTTTGAAAGGGGACAGATATGAGTGAGTATAAAAGGAAACCGTTAATCTTTTTGCCTTTTGATTATGAATATCTGGAAGAGATGTTTAGGGATATGGCAAAAGACGGCTGGATACTTGAAGACGTTGGTACGGCTTTTTGGAAATTCAGAAAGGGTAATCCTTGTGATATGAAGTACTCTGTCGTCTACTTTCCTAATGCGTCGGCATATGATCCTGACGAAAGCGATCTGAAAAATGAATTCGCTCAATTTTGTGAGGGAACAGGATGGAAAAGAGTATGCGGCAAGGGTAAAATGCAGGTTTATGCCAACGATGATCCCGGTGCCGTTCCAATAGATACGGATGAAGAAATAAAGTACAGCAGTATAAAGAGGAGCATGGCAGGTGCTTTTATTGCACCTAATATAGTATTGCTTCTGATGATATTATTTATAAATGACAATGTGTTTACTCTCATAAAGAACCCTGCATTGATTCTTTCAGACTACGCACTAATTTTCGCAGTTCTCATGACTACGACTGCTATTTGTTTAATACTTATGGATCTGGCCTGTTACGGTCTTTGGGTCCTTAGGTCAAATAAGTCTGTAAGAGATGAGGGATGTATGAAATCGGCCAAGCCCTATGGTAAAGTGTCCAGAACAGTTACTATTTTTCTCCTTGTCGTATGGCCGCTGTGTTTTATGCCGGCGATACTTAATCCGTTATCAGAGGAATCTCTTATTATGGTATCTGCTGTAATAGTAGCGATACTTACTATTTTGGCTGTGAATGGATTGTCGAGAAAAATGCAGAAGATGGGTGTATCCAGAGGAAAAAACCTAGGCATAACTGTGGTTGCGACCTTCCTAATTGTCATTGCGATTACTTCGGTGCCGGTTATTCTCATTTTTAATGCTTCGGAAGATGAGGAAGAATATATTAATGAACATAAAGAGACGATTTTCCTTTCACATGATCATTCAGACAAACCGATAAAAGAGAATGGTAAAGAGATTGATGTAGACTACGATCTTTACAAATTCAACACAGCGGATGCTTACAAAGGCTTTTTTTACAAATGGTGCCTGAAAGGTATAATCGATGAGGGAGGCATTCTCGGAAGTATTTATGGTGATACACCTGATGAAGGTTTTGAGAAAGTAAAAGAATCTAAACTTCCGGTAGTCAAAGCATATAAATACAAACTAGAAGATCCGGGAGATGAAGACTTTGAAAACAGCGAATGGATACTATGCTTCAAGGACCGGATAGCCAGAGTATACCTCGATGATGGCTGTACAGATGATGAGATGAGAATTGTTTGTGAAAGTATTTCTATGATATAATGCATTCATGTTTGAAAAAGGTCAGATTGTAACAGTTGAAATAGTTGATATGAGCGACAAAGGGCAGGGAATCGGTAAGGCAGACGGATTCACTGTCTTTGCCAGTGGTGCACTGCCGGGAGACCGGGCGGAAGTGGAGCTTACGAAGGTGAAAAAAAGATTCGCTATGGGAAGGATAGTGGAATTAACCCGGCCTTCGCCGAGCCGCATAGAGAGTCCATGTCCTTATTCCGCGGAATGCGGTGGCTGCGACTACCTGGAGTTTGATTATAGTGCCCAGCTTGAGCTTAAACGCAGCCAGGTTGCGGCAAGGCTTGAGCGCCTGGGTGGAATCAGTGAGCCCGCTCTAAGTGAAACTATGGGAATGGAAGAGCCCTGGCGTTATCGCAACAAGGCGGTTCTAAAAGTTGATAAGGACGGAAGCATTGGATTTGCGAAAAGAGGCAGCCGGGATATAGTTGATTGCTCTGACTGTCTCCTTCAAATGCCACCGGTAGGCGCTGCAATATCAGCTCTCAGAGACTTCATGAATACCGGGAAGCTAAAGCAGAACGAGAAAATAAAGAGCGCTACCGTAAGGACAGCCTTCGGCACGGGAGAGGTTATGGTCATTCTTGAAACCGAATCTGATCAAAGGGGAATGCTTTCAGAAATAGAGACTCTGGCTCAGCTGCTGGACGATGCAGTATATGAATCAGGTTATTCTCTGGAGAGCATCTACATTGATAATGGCGGCAAACGTCCTGAGCTCATTGCCGGTAAGCCAACCATCGATGAAGAAATTGGCGGCGTAAAGTTTGAAATATCACCCCGCAGCTTTTACCAGGTAAATCCGATAATGATGGAAAAACTGTACGACAAAGTGCTTAAGTACGCTGATTTGAAGGGTGGAGAGACCATCCTCGATCTTTACTGCGGAGCAGGAACCATCGGTTTATGGATGATAAAAAAAGTTATGTCAACCGGAGCTTTTGCTCTCGGAATCGAAACAGAGCCTCAGGCCATTCTCGATGCCAACAGAAATGCAGTAATAAATGGAGTGGTTGGTGCCAGATACATTCTCGGAAAATCGGAAGAAGTAATGCCGGGATTGCTTGACGGCGAAGAGCGTTACGATCCAGACTTATGCGAAAGGGCAAAGAAAGCCGACGTGGCTATAGTGGACCCGCCAAGAGCCGGATGCACACCTGAGCTGCTGGATGCACTTATTGAGGTCAGTCCCGGCCGCATAGTTTACGTGTCCTGCGACCCGGCAACCCTTGCGCGGGATATAGCAATACTAAGAGAAGGCGGATACGAATTCATCGAAGGAACGCCTGTGGATATGTTCCCGCATACTTGCCATGTGGAGACGGTTTGCCTTTTGTCCCAACGCAAGCCAGACACGACAATCGAAGTGGATCTGGATATCTCAGAGCTTGAAGTATCCAGTGCGGAAACCAAGGCAACCTATGAAGAAATCAAGTCCTACGTGTTGGAAAAAATCGGGCTGAAGGTATCGAACCTTTACATCGCCCAGGTCAAGAGAGAATGCGGAATTGTGGAGAGAATCAATTACAATCTTCCGAAGACAGAGGGAAACAGAGTTCCTCAGTGTCCGGAGGATAAGAGAAAAGCTATCAAGGCTCTTTTTACACCGGATATGAAGTGGCGGCTGGTTGAAGAATTCGGACCG
Organism: Firmicutes bacterium UBA3738; assembly: GCA_002372505.1. Taxonomy (GTDB): domain Bacteria; phylum Bacillota; class Clostridia; order Peptostreptococcales; family Anaerovoracaceae; genus UBA3738. Next base: position 253 of record DFGY01000101.1, on the reverse strand, counting down.
CATTGTTTTACAGAAATCGATGACGGAAGGCTGCTCTTTACGGCGGATTACACGGATATGGAAAACCTTGTGACATGGCTCATGATTTTTGGGGCAAAGGCTGAGGTGCTGGAGCCTGCAGAAGCGCGGGGAATTATCCGCAGGAATGCTGAAGAAACATTAAAAATTTATGGAGGATTAGCATAATGAGATTAGATGGTTTTGGATTATTGGTCGAGGACATGGGAAAGATGATCCGTTTTTACAGGGATGT
>DFGY01000055.1 GCA_002372505.1 Firmicutes bacterium UBA3738 | reverse complement strand
TGACACGAGAACCGTCCCCCTGTCATCTTTCCAAAAAATGGTGAAACAAAAAGCCTGTCCCCGTGAAACGCCCCCCTATACAAAAAAAGAAAAATGATATATAATATTGTCGCATTTTTTGTGCAAAAAAATATCTGTGAATGGGAGGTAACGGTTTGATACAACTTGAGAACGTTACGAAAAAATTCGGCGGCAAAGTTGTTCTCGATAAAATATCCATGGATATCAGGGACAATGAACTTACGGTTCTCATAGGTCCCAGCGGATGTGGTAAGACCACTACTCTTAAGATGCTCAATCGACTGATTGCGCCTTCGGAGGGGAAGATTACCATTGATGGTATTGATATCGAAGCCATTGAGAAAATAGAGCTGAGGCGCAAGATGGGATATGTCATCCAGCAGGGCGGTCTGTTTCCTCATATGACTATAAGGGATAATATTGAGATCATCGAGCAGCTTGAAAAGAAGGACAAGGACCATATTGTTGAAAATACAATAAGGCTCATGGAAATGGTAGATCTTGATCCTGAGGAATACCTGGACTGCTATCCTACGGAGCTTTCCGGCGGGCAGAGGCAGAGAATCGGTGTAATCAGGGCTCTTGCAAACGACCCGAAAATTATTTTAATGGACGAGCCTTTCTCGGCTCTGGACCCTCTCACCAGGAGCAATCTCCAGGATGAATTCGTTAAGCTTAAAGAAAAGGTTGATAAGACAATCGTCTTCGTTACCCACGATATGGATGAGGCCATAAAGGTTGCGGACAGAATCTGCATTATGAGAGACGGCCACATTCTTCAGTTTGACACTCCCGAGGAAATCCTGAGAAACCCGGCGGACGACTACGTTGAAAACTTCGTAGGCGCCAAGAGAATCTGGGATTCCCCGGAATATATTAAGGTTGAAGACTTTATGATCAAAAAACCGGTGACATGTCATCCGGACACAAATAAGGGAAGATGTCTGCAGCTCATGAGCTCCAGTCACGTAGACACTCTTCTGGTTGTGGAGCCGGACAACACTCTCGTGGGAATGATTGGCCGTAAGTCCCTTTACTGGGCAACGGACAAGAATTCCATTGCGAGAGACATGGTTTATCCGAACATGTCAGTGGCAAAGCCTGACGATAACATCGTAGATATTCTCAGAATAGTTGACGAAGAGGATATAAACAATATGCCGGTGGTTGACGATAAGGGAAAGCTTGTAGGGCTCCTTACAAGTTCCAATCTGGTATCAACCTTGAGCAGGCAGTTCCTGTCGGAAGAGCAGGAAGAGGCTAAGCAAGAGGAGGTGAGCGAAGTATGAGCGACTTATTTAAGTATATGGCAGAAAATAGCTCGGAAATATTTCGCCTTCTCATAGAGCACATTGAACTTACGGCGGTAGCTGTAGGTATAGCTATTTTAATCGGTGTGCCTCTCGGAATATTTATCAGCTACGTAAAAGGCATGAGCAAGCCCATTATCGGTGTGGCCAACGTTGTGCAGGCTGTACCGAGCATGGCTATGCTGGGTCTTGCAATTCCCCTTCTGGGAATAGGCGTACTTCCGGCGGTATTCATGGTAACTCTTTATTCCCTCCTGCCGATTATTAAAAACACATACACAGGTATTGCAAGCATAGATCCTGAAATGGTTGAGGCCGCAAAGGGAATCGGTCTTACGAGAGGCCAGGTCTTAAGGAAAGTAAAGATCCCCATGGCCCTTCCCGTAATAATGGCCGGTGTGAGAATTTCAGCTGTTACTGCTGTAGGTCTCATGACAATGGCAGCCTTCATCGGCGCCGGCGGCCTTGGTTACATGGTATTCTCAGGAATCAGAACGGCCAACAATCTGCAGATTCTGGCAGGCGCAATTCCGGCCTGTATTCTGGCTCTGCTGGTGGACTTCCTCATGGGACTGGTGGAAAAGCTGGTGACTCCAATCAGCCTTCAGCCCGCCTACATGGAAGCAAAGGCCAAGGCGAAGAAGGGCCGCACGAGACAGAAGGCTATACTCGGCGTCGCAGCTGTCCTTCTGGTGGTGCTCATCGGAAACTCCGTCATCGGCAGCATGGGCGGCAGCAAGGACAAGCACATTACCATTGGCGGCATGGACTTTACGGAACAGTTCACCCTTGTGTACCTATATAAATATTACATTGAGTCTGAAACGGACATTGACGTTACAGCCGAAACAAATCTGGGAGGATCTCAGGTTTGCCGTGGCGCCTTAAAGAAGGATGAAATAGATATGTTCATAGACTACACAGGTACCATCTTCGTAGAGGTTCTGCAAAACGATCCAATTACGGATATGCAGAAGGTATACGAAGTGTGCAAAGACGAAATGTACAAGCAGAACAAATTCATCCTGCTGAACCAGACAGGCTTTAACAATACTTACACTCTGGCTACCAGCAAGGAGGTTTCCAAGGAATACAACCTGACCAAGCTTTCGGACCTTAAGAGAGTAGCCAAGAAACTGGTAACGGGTACAACTTTCCAGTTCCTCAACAGAGAGGACTGCATGAAGGGTCTTAACAGCAAGTACGGCATAAAGTTTAAGGACAGCAAGACTCTTGACGGAACACCCAGATATACCGCTCTGGAAAATAGGGAGGTTGACGTAATAGATGCTTTTGGAACCGACGGACTCCTTAAGAAATTCGACCTTGTTGTTCTGGAAGACGACATAAATTTCTTCGCTCCATACTACGGCGTACCGGTAATCAGAGAGGCTGTTCTCAAGGAATATCCGGAGCTGGAGAATGTGTGCAACAAACTGAGCAGCGTCCTGGACGATGAGACCATGATGGAACTCAACTACAGGGTAGATGAGAAAGAAGAAGAACCTGAAGATGTTGCGAAAGATTTTTTGAAGTCAAAAGGTCTGATATAGTTGTACAATAACAACATTTTGTGTTACAATAACGTAAATTTGAGAAAAAAACACAATGGAGGATATACGAAAAATGCTTCAATTCGAGAAGACGGAAAACGAAAATGCCAATATCATCGTAATCGGAGTAGGTGGTGGTGGATGTAACGCAGTCAACAGAATGATTGACGCTAATCCAAAGAACGTAAACTTTATTGCCGTTAACACGGATAAGCAGGCTCTTAACACCTGCAAGGCCGAGACGAAGCTTCAGATTGGAGAAAAGCTGACCAAGGGTCTTGGCGCCGGCGGCAATCCGGAAATCGGTCAGAAGTCAGCCGAGGAAAGTATGGAGGACATCGGCAGACAGATACAGGGTGCCGAAATGGTATTCGTAACAGCCGGCATGGGCGGAGGTACCGGTACAGGTGCCGCACCCATTATCGCAAAGGTTGCAAAGGACCTGGGTATCCTTACAGTAGGCGTTGTTACAAAGCCTTTCTCCTTCGAAGGACGCAAGCGTAGCGAGCACGCTGAGTTAGGCATTAAATTTCTCAAAAAATTCGTAGACTCCATAGTTATAGTCCCCAACGACAAACTTCTGCAGATTGCAGAGTCCAACACTACACTTGTTGAAGCATTCAATATGGCGGACGAAGTATTAAGGCAGGGTGTCCAGGGAATAACAGACCTGATTGGTGAGGAAGGAATGATCAACCTTGACTTTGCCGATGTTGAAACCGTAATGCGCGACCGTGGCGTTGCCCACATGGGTATCGGTAACGGCAAAGGCGAGGATAAGGTCAATGACGCAGTTAAGGCTGCCATCGAAAGTCCGCTCCTTGAGACTACAGTGGCAGGAGCCAAGGCAATACTCCTCAACATTACAGGTGGATTTGATATAGGAATGATGGACATTAACGAGGCAGCAAACCAGATTCAGAGCGTTGCCGATAAGGATGCCATCATCATCTTCGGTGCTGCAGTCAAGGAAGACATGCAGGACGAAATGAGCGTAACGATTATAGCGACAGGTTTTGAAAACGAGCCAAGCCGCTATGCCGATGTGAACAAAGTTCAGGAAGAAGAAAGGGAAGAAGAACCGGAGGAAGAGGAAAGAACGGGTCTTGACTTTGGTACTCTAAATGATATTGATAAAGATGATATCATGGATACGGCAACTGTCACACCGGAAAGAGAAGATTCCTGGAGAAAGACATTAGAGGATCTTCAGGAGGATAAACCTACAAAACCGAACTTTGATATTCCGTCTTTCCTGAAGTAAAATGTTCAAATCACCAGTAAGCAAGATAATATCCCTTGACAACAGGACATTCAGGGAGTGTCTGAAGCTCAAGGATAAAAAATACCGCGAACGTGAAGGACTGTTCCTGGTAGAGGGGGTAAACCTCGTAAGTGAGGCTGCCTCCCAGGGCCAGGTTGAACTCGTCCTCGTTAGTGATGCCTCGGATGTGAAGGCGCCGGAAGGAGTGGATAGTGTCCTGATAAAGGACAGTCTGTTTAAGAAACTTTCGGACACTCAGACAAGCCAGGGCATCATTGCAGTTGTAAAAAAAAACAACTGACGGCTGATGAATTTGCGGAGTCTGTTAGAAGTAAGAAGGGAAACATTCTCATTCTCGACAGGCTCCAGGATCCGGGGAACATCGGAACCATGATAAGGACTGCAGAGGCTGCAGGCTACGCAGGAATTATCGCCATCAAAGGCACAGTAGATGTAACTTCCCCGAAGGTAATAAGGTCAGCTGCCGGATCCGCACTGAGGATGCCCATTATATACATGGATGGAGCAGAGGATGCGGCGCAGCTGTGTGAAAAGGTTGGAAAAAGGCTGATCGGCACATCTGTAAAGAATGCCAAGCCTTTTTACGATATAGACATGAAATGTGATATTGCCCTGGTAATAGGAAATGAAGGCAATGGAATGAGTGAGGAATTTGAAAATCTCGCTTATGAAAACGTGATGATCCCCATGGGCGGAAATATCGAGTCCTTAAATGCGGCGGTGGCTGCAGGAATCATCATGTACGAATCAGTAAAAGAAAGGTTAAACGAAGAAGGTTAAAGTAAGATGCAAGAACGAATAGCAGAAATATTAAGTGAAGCGAAAGAAAGACTTGCCTGTGCTACGGAAAAGAAAGAAGTAGACGACATAAGAGTGGCTATCCTTGGTAAAAAGGGACAGCTGACAGAAATCCTGAGAGGAATGGGAGGCCTGAGCAAAGAAGAAAAGAAGCAGATAGGACCTCTTGCCAACAAGGCGAAGAACGAGCTGGAGCAGCTCATAAACAAAAAGTTTGACGATGTAAAAGAGGCGGCAAAGAACGCCCAGTTCAAAAAGGAAAAAATAGATGTAACAGAGCCGGGCAGAGAGTTCAGAATGGGCGTAAAGCATCCTATCACTCTCGTTGCCGAGGAAATATCAAAGATATTCAAAGACCTTGGCTACGAAGTAGTGCAGGGCCCTCTCGCCGACACGGTATACAGAGCCTTTGACGGCCTTAATTCCCCGGCGAACCATCCTTCAAGAGACCTTACAGATACATTCTACTTCAATGAAGATATCTGTCTCAGACCTCACACTTCGACTATGCAGGTAAGAACTCTCGAAGAAAGAGAAGCTCCCTTCAGAATAGTGTCCCTGGGCAGATGCTTCAGATGCGACACACCCGATGCTACCCACTCACCAATATTCCATCAGTGCGAGGGTCTCATCGTAGATGAAGGAATCAGCATGACGGACCTTAAGGGTACCCTGGACCTTATGGCCAAGCAGCTCTTCGGACCGGATACAAAGACGAAATTCAGACCACACCACTTCCCGTTTACGGAGCCATCGGCAGAGATGGACGTATCCTGCTTTAAGTGCGGCGGCAAGGGCTGCAGCGTGTGCAAGGGAAGCGGATGGATAGAAATACTTGGATGCGGCGAGACACATCCCAACGTAGTTGGTCTCGGCGGCATTGACACGGAAAAGTACACAGCCTTCGCCTTTGGCATGGGACTTGAGCGTATTGCAATGCTCAAGTACGGCGTTGATGACATCAGGCTATTTTATGAAAACGATATGCGTTTCATTCGTCAGTTCAGGTAGGAGGTGTAAGTAAATGTTAGTCCCAATAGAATGGTTAAAAGATTATACAAACGTAAATGTAGATATAGATGAGTTCTGTGATCGCATGATCATGTCCGGCTCAAACCTTGAGACAGCTACTCACATGTGTGAGGACATAAAGGGCGTCGTAGTGGGAAAGATTATGGAAAAGAAGGCTCACCCGGACTCAGATCACTTAAGCATATGCATGACAGACGTAGGCACGGGCAGACTTCTTCAGATTGTCTGCGGCGCGCCAAACGTAAGAGAAGGAATATGCGTGCCTGTAGCTCTTCCCGGAGCATTCCTTCCGGGAGCACTTCACGGCCACGACAAATCCGAAGCCGGAGTGACCATTGAAGAAGGCGAAGTCAAGGGCGTTAAAAGTGAAGCTGTAATCTGTTCTCACAACGAGCTGGGATTTGAAGCAAAGATTATTCCCGTAAGAGACAGCGAGGGAATATGGATTCTTCCCGAAGAGGAATGCGGCCTTAAGCCGGGAGACGACCTGGTAGAGGCCATGGGCCTTGCCAGCGACGTAATCGACTTTGAAATCACTCCCAATAGACCGGACTGTCTGTGCATGATAGGTATGGCCAGAGAAAGTGCGGCCACCTTCGAAGACGAGCTCAGATATCCTGAGACAGAGACTAAAAACGAAGGGGAAGGAAAGTGCACGGACTACATAAACATCGGCATATCCAATTCGGAATTCTGCAAGAGATTCTACGGCCGCGTAGTTACGGATATAAAAATAGAGCAGAGCCCCTGGTGGATGCAGAAGAGACTTATGTATGCAGGCATGAGGCCTATTAACAACATAGTAGACCTGACAAACTTCGTAATGCTTGAGTACGGTCAGCCCCTTCACGCTTACGACATCAGAACCATAAAGGGCGGCAAAATAGACGTAGATACTGTAGCGGCGGGAACCAAGTTCACAACTCTTGATGGAAATGAGAGAAGCCTGGTTGAGAATTCCCTTATGATTAAGGACGCCGAGGAAGGTATCGGTCTTGCGGGAATCATGGGCGGACTGGATTCCGAAATACAGGAAGACACAACGACAATAGTAATAGAAGGTGCCAACTTCGACGGCGACAACATAAGACTTACATCCAAGGCTCTGGGTCTTCGTACGGAGGCTTCAAGCAGATTTGAAAAGGGCATAGACCCCAACCAGGCCAAGGATGCAGTAGACAGAGTCTGCTACCTTATAGAGCAGCTGGGCTGCGGCAAGGTTGTATCAGAGCCCATAGACGTTTATCCAAATCCGGTTACTCCATGGGATGTAAAGGTAAGAGTCAGCAGAGTCAACAAGATTATCGGCGTTGACATTCCGGCTCAGCAAATGCTGGACATTTTCGCCGACCTTGAGATAAAGGCGGAAATGCAGGACGAGGATACCATTATCGCCACACCGCCGACAGTGAGACTGGACCTTAGAGAAGAAATCGACTTCGTAGAAGAAGTGGCACGTATATACGGATACGACAACCTGCCCCTTACTCTTCCTGCAGGCGTAGCCAACGCAGGCGAGCCCAGGGCGGAGACAGTCAGAGGCATGGTGAGAGACGCTCTCAGCGCCATGGGCGTGACGGAGATTATCACATACTCCTTCACAAGTCCAACTGACGTAGACAGAATGAGACTTCCGGAAGACGCATGGGAGAGAAACTTTGTAGAGCTCATGAATCCTCTGGGCGAAGACAGCTCTGTAATGAGGACCATCCTTCTGCCACAGATGATGCAGACCCTGGGACTGAACTTTGCAAGGAGCAACCAGAGAGTAAGATTCTACGAGCTGGGCGTTGTATTTGCACCAAACGAATTTGAGCCGGGTGCAGCACCGGTGGAAAGTGAGAACCTGTGCATAGGTATGTACGGCGACCTGGTAGACTTCTTCGTAATAAAGGGAATGGTCGAGACCATGCTGGACAAGCTGGGCATTACAGGTGTGCAGTTTACGGCTGAAAGCGGTCACCCAAGCTTCCACCCGGGCAGATGCGCCACCATGTCCGTAGAGACGGAGAAGGGAACGGTAGAGCTGGGCGTTATCGGCGAGGTTCACCCGGATATTAGCGAGGACTACGGCGTAGGCATGAGGGTATATGCCAGCGAGCTCTTCTTCGATAAAATTGTTGATATGGCCCACACGGAAATTTCCTACGAGCCTCTTCCCGTATATCCTGCAATAGGCAGGGATATAGCCATTACGGTTGATGAAGAGACTCTGGCAGGAGACATCCGTAAGGCTATTAAAGATACTGCGGGAGACATTCTTGAAGAGGTTAAACTCTTTGACGTATACAGAGGTGAGCAGGTTGAGAAAGGAAAGAAATCCCTTGCCTTCTCAATGATATACAGAAGTGCCGAAAAGACACTTACAGATGAAGAAGTGGACGCTGTCCACGAAAAGGTAGTGTTGGAGCTTAAGAGCAGATTTAACGCTGCTCTCAGGGAACTTTAATCCGGAGGGAAATGTTATGAGTAAGGTGACTGTCAACATTTACGGTAATGAATTTACTGTCGGAGGAGACAAGCAGGAAGAGCAGATAATGAGAATTGCGTCTCACGTGGATCTGAGAATGAAGCAGATTGCGGGGGATGAATACAACGGACCATTATCATCTCTTGCCATACTGACAGCCATGAACATTTGCGAAGAGTATTTCGAAGTGCAAGATCAGGTGGACGATCTTCAGAGAAACAAGTCAAAGCTGGAGGCAGACTGCCAGCATTTCGAGCAAATGTGGGACGAAGCCAAGAAGAGCTTCCTCGTATACAAAGAAGATTCCCAGGCTGAGATTCAGGCTCTCAACGAGCAGAAGGAAGCCTTGAGATCCAAGATAAGCGAAAAGGATCACGAAATTGAAGAAATGAAGAAAAACCAGAAGCTTGCTGAAGACGACGCCAGAAGAGAAGGCGAAGAAGCTGCCAGCGCAGCCACACAGCAGTTTAAGGATATGGAAAACAACTTCTTCGATCTTCAGATGGAGAATATCCAGCTAAAGAGCGAACTTGAAAAACTGCGCAACCAGCGCAAATGGGATCAGGATGACAGACAAGAATTTTAAAGTTCTCGAATATGATAAGATAATAAACTCGCTTAAGGAATTTGCATGCTCAGAGATGACCAGGGATGTTATCTCTGAGCTTAAACCTTTTTCAGAGGCAAGATTAATAAGGGACGGTTTGGACGAAACAGACGAGGCCGTTACTCTTATTCTCCACAAAGGGCCTCTGCCCCTGGGCAATTTCTACGACGTATCCGATGAGATTTCCATGGCGGCAAAGGGAGGTTCTCTTACTATGCGCCAGCTCCTTCATGTAATGTACAACATGAACGCGGCCAGAAACGTAAAGAACTTTCTTAAAGGGGACCTGCCGCCCCTTCCCATACATAACGCAATATGCGAGGTGCTGGAAGTATTCCCACGCCTCATCGAAGACATTGACCGCTCTATTGACAGCGAGACGGAAATGAACGACAACGCATCTACGGAGCTAAGGCAAATAAGGGCAGGCATTGCCAGGCAGAACGAAGCAATTAAGGAGCGCATGAACAGGATTGTAAATGCGCCTAACAATAAGACCATTCTCCAGGACCAGGTAGTAACGGTTCGCGACGGCAGATACGTAGTGCCCGTAAAGGCTGAGCACAGAGCCGCCGTCCCGGGCATCGTCCACGACCGCAGCGCCAGCGGAGCCACATTATTCATAGAACCTCAGGCCATAGTCGAGGGAAACAACAAGCTCAGAGAGCTGGAGGCTGAGGAAAAGGCTGAGATAGACAGAATTCTCCTGGAGCTGTCGGGCCGGGTGGCAGAGCACGCAGATTCACTTAAGAATAATCAGAACCTGCTGCTACAGCTGGACCTTATTACAGCAAAGGGTAAGATGGCGAGAGACATGGGGGCTGAAAAGCCGGTGGTGTCCGATGACGGCATTCTGGAACTGAAGGGCGCCAGACATCCGCTGATTCCCGCGGAGTCCGCCGTTCCCATAGATATTAGAATAGGCGAAGACTTCAGAGCCCTCATAGTGACCGGACCCAACACCGGTGGTAAGACTGTCAGCCTTAAGACCGCAGGTCTCCTGTCCCTTATGACAATGACGGGGCTATTCATTCCCGCATATGAGGGAAGCAAGGTGCCTGTTTTTGACGCAGTCTTCGCGGACATTGGGGACGAGCAGAGCATAGAGCAGAGCCTTTCCACATTCTCTTCCCACATGACCAATATTGTGGATATAGTAAAGAGGGCAGATGCAGGCAGCCTGGTGCTCTTAGACGAGCTGGGAGCCGGGACGGACCCGACTGAGGGTGCGGCCTTGGCTATTTCAGTCATAGAAGAGCTCATGGCTCAGGGCGCCCTTATACTAGCCACTACCCACTACACGGAGCTAAAGAAATACGCCCTTGAAAAGGAGGGGGTTGAAAACTGCTCCATGGAGTTTAACGTGGAGACATTAAGCCCGACCTACAGGCTCATGATAGGCGTGCCGGGTAAATCCAACGCCTTTGAAATTTCGCAGAAACTGGGCCTTGACGGTGCTATAATAAATAAAGCCAGAGGACTTCTGGAGGGAAAGGATCTGGAGTTCGAGGATGTACTCTCCTCCATTGAGGCGGACAGACGGGCTGCCGAGAAGGAGCGAGATGAGGCCATTATGCTGAATATTGAAATGAAGCGCCAGAAGGAAGAATTGGAAAAGCAGATGGCCCGCTTTGAAAAGCAAAAGGAAAGAATGCTGGAAGAGGCAAGGGCCGAGGCGAGAGACATTATCGCAGACGCCAAGGAGGTCTCCGAGGAGGTTAAAGAAGAGCTTAAAGAACTTTCCAAGCTTGAAAGCCTGGGAGAGAGAAACAAGCGCTTCGACCAGAGTAGAAAGCGTATTAAGGATGCGGCGGGAAGATACAAGGAGACATTTGTAGTAGAGTCAAATGACGCTCCCGTAAACATAGATAACGTTAAAATCGGCGACAGGGTCAAGGTCATGACTCTGGGGCAGAACGGTGAAATCATCGGCATGCCCGACGACAAGGGGGAGATACTTGTCCAGGTAGGTATGATGAAAATCCGTGCCGCTGCCGAGGATTTAAAAATAATAAACGACGGAACCAAGAAGAAGCCCAGGCCAAAGGGAAAGACATCCTTCAGCAGCCTTTCCAAGAGCAAGGCTCAGACAGTTAAGACCAGTATAGATGTCCGTGGACAAAGTCTTGACGAGGCCAGAGAAAACGTAGGAAAATATATAGACGATGCTTACGTTGCCAAGCTGCCGGAAATAACCATCATTCACGGAAAGGGTAACGGCATACTGAGCAAGGGGCTTCGTGAAATGTTTAAGAGAAATAAACACATTGCTTCCTTCCGCCCGGGAGAAATAGGCGAAGGTGGCGACGGTGTAACGGTAATTAAGTTTAAGGGTTAGGGCGAAAATATAAAAGGAGGAATAAAAAATGATAGATTATAAAAAGCAGATAGGTGAGCTCATTGCCTCGAAGATTCCCGACATGGAGGCAGCCGAGGTAGTGGATATGATAGAGGTTCCTTCTGACAGAAAAATGGGAGACTATGCATTCCCATGCTTTAAGCTGGCCAAGGTGCTGCGCAAGGCTCCACCGCTGATTGCGGCTGACCTGGCTGAGGAGATAAAGGGCGATGAAATGTTCGAGAAGGTTGAGCAGGTAAACGCATACCTTAACATGTTCATTTCCAAAGAGTCTCTGGTAAAGGACGTTGTAAAAGACGTAATAGACCAGGGCGAGGGTTTCGGCCGCAGTAACGTCGGAGAAGGAAAACCGGTAATCGTCGAGTATTCTTCCCCCAACATTGCAAAGCCATTCCACATCGGACACCTGAGGAGCACAGGCATAGGCAATTCCATATACAAGATTTACGACGCCATGGGCTACGATGTCATTCGCATAAATCACCTGGGAGACTACGGCACCCAGTTCGGAAAAATGATTGTGGCCTACAGAAAGTGGGGCAATGAAGAGGATGTAAGAAAGACTCCCATTGCAACACTTTTAGAGTACTACACAAAGTTCCACGTTGAGGCGGAAAAGGATCCGGATTTGGAGCAGGAGGCCCGCGACACATTTGCTAGACTGGAAAAGGGCGAGCCGGAAGAGCTGGAGCTGTGGCAGTGGTTCAGAGATGAGTCCCTTAAGGAATTCACGGAAGTATACGACATGCTGGGAATTGAATTTGATTCCTATGCCGGAGAAAGCTTCTATTCGGATAAAATGCCCAGAGTTTTAGATGAGTTAAATGAAAAGGGAATAATGAAGGAGTCCCGCGGAGCTCAGGTTGTAGACCTTGAGGACAAGGGTCTTGGTACTGCCCTCATTACAAAATCCGATGGCAGCACCCTTTACATTACAAGGGACATTGCCGCCGCAATTTACAGAAAAGAAACTTACGATTTCTATAAAAACATATACGTTGTAGCCAGCCAGCAGAATCTCCACTTTGCTCAGTGGATCGAAATCGTTGAAATGCTGGGATACGACTGGGCAAGAAGCTGCGTCCACGTTCCATTCGGAATGGTTAGCCTGGAGGAGGGCACCATGTCCACAAGAGAAGGAAGAGTGGTATTCCTTAAGGACGTGCTGGAGCAGTCAATTGAAAAGACAAAGGAAATAATTCTGGAAAAGAACGTGAACACGGATAACGTTGATGAAACTGCAAAGATGGTCGGCATCGGCGCCGTGCTCTTCCAGGAGCTTTCCAACAACAGAATTAAGGACTATGTATTTAACTGGGATAGGGTTCTCAACTTTGACGGTGAGACAGGTCCCTACGTTCAGTACACTCACGCACGTTCAGCCAGCGTCCTGAGAAAGGCCGGGGAGGCAGACGTGGAAGAGGCAAGAAAACTGGCAGCCGGCGGCGAGCTTAAGGGAGATGCAATTACAGGAGATGCAGCTTACGAGCTTGCAAAACTCATAAAGAGATTCCCGGAGGTTGTCATTGAGGCCGGAGAAAAGTACGAGCCTTCAATTGTGACACGCCACATAGTGAGCATTGCTCAGGCCTTTAACAAGTTCTATCACGACGAGCAGATTCTCGTTGACGACAAGGATGAAAGAATAGCCAAGCTGACCCTGGTAATGAGCGCAGGCACTACTATTAAGAACGGCCTGGCACTCCTTGGCATCGGCGCGCCGGAGAGAATGTAAATGAGATACGAAGGAATGATATACAGACCTCCCAGCGAGGCATACAGCTATTTGCTGCAGGTGACGGTGGGCTGTTCCCACAACAAGTGCACCTTCTGCAGCATGTACAAAGAAAAGCAATTCCACCTGAGAAAGATGGAAGAAATCTTTGAGGATATTGAGCTGGCCAGAAAGTATTACAGGCACATAGAAAAAATATTTCTCTGTGACGGAGATGCCCTGTGCCTTTCCACCGATAAGCTCATGGCCATACTTGAAAAAATCGCAGAGACATTCCCCGAGTGCAAGCGAGTGGGAGTTTACGCTTCGGCAAAGGATGTGCTGAGGAAAACCGACGAAGAGCTTGGAAGGCTCAGGGACGCTGGGATAAAAATCATGTATCTTGGAGCCGAGTCCGGCAGCGACAAGGTTCTCAAGGCGGTTAACAAAGGCGTAACTGCCGAGGAGCTAATAGATGCTGTACGCAAAATCGAAGCGAACGGCATAATGGCGTCGGTAACATTTATATCAGGCCTAGGCGGCAAGGAGCTTAAAGAAGAGCACGCCATAGAGACGGGCAAAATGATTTCCGCCATGGAGCCGACTTATGCCAGCCTGCTGACTCTCATGCTGGAGCCGGGAGCGCCTATGAGGGAAGACGTGCTGGAGGGCAGATTTGACCTGCTCACTCCCGAGGAGGTAATGGAAGAAGCACTCCTTCTCATGGAAAACATTAACGTTACAAAGAAGTGCGTATTTCGCAGCAATCACGCATCTAATTATCTTGCTCTGGCAGGGGATCTGCCCCGGGACAAGGATATGATGCTGGCTCAGATAAAGAAGGCCATGGAGGATACGGGTATGCTCCGGGGCGAATGGCTTAGGAGGCTGTAATGGACAGATTAAAAAAGTATTTCACAGGTCGTCTCGATGACCTTGTATTCATAGATTTATCCGAAGGCTTTGTAAAGGGTGCCGAGGCAACTATGGCTCTGGCCGGTGTGCCTGTGCCCGTAAGCCGGGAAAACATGGAGGGCCTGGTTGGCGGAAGGGAGTTTAAAACCATTCAGCTGGCGGAGAACATGACCCTGGTCCTTGGCTGCGACCCTGAGTTTAAGTACAAGGATGAATATCTGGCCTTTCTAAAGAAGGCCTTCAGCCTGAGACTCATAGACATTATTATGAACAGAGGAGCTAAGGCGGCGGATGACGGGGATCTTTACGATGCCTGCGTTCACTTCCGGGCGGCACTGTGCCTCGATGAGAATCACCCGGCAGCCATTTTAGCCTACGCAAGAATCTGCCAGGATATATATACTGACAGCGAGGATGACGAGGAAATAGGTAGCTTCAAAGCCGAGAGCATGGAGTACTTTGAGAAGATGACCTTAGTTCACCCGGAGGTTCCCGCGGGACACTATTACCTGGGATTCGCCTATATTAATATGGGACTTTACACCAAGGCAAAGATCGCCTGGGAGGAATTCCTGGAGGCGGGAGAAAAAGAGCGTGGCGAAGCCTTTTCCAAGAGCAAGGAGGCTGAGGAGATAAAAGGCCGGCTCTCTGAGCTTGAGGCGCCGGTGGCCATCGAAGAAGGCTGCAACCACGTAATCGCCGGCAGGTACGATGCAGGTCTGGATATTCTGGAACAATACAAGGACAGCGAGTACGGAAAGTGGTGGCCACTGCACTACTACCTGGGTACGGCCTACTCAGAAATCGGAGAGATTGAAATGGCCATTGACAGCTTCAAAGCCGTGCTGAAGCTAAACGCTTCTCACACTGACAGTATGAAGGAACTGGCGGATTTGTACCATCAGATTGGCGACGATGAAATGGAGCAGAAGTACCGGAAGAAAATCATGCTGGTAAGTAATTTGCAATAATTAATCAACCAGAAGCTATTGCGAAGCATAAAATCAGATATCACAAAATTGCAAATTTGAAATCATGACAATTGGATATTGACACGTTGCCAGTGTATATTGTATAATTTACTCTGTTGTCGACAAAAGTGACAGCACATGCGCCTCGATAGCTCAATGGTAGAGCAACCGGCTGTTAACCGGTAGGTTGTAGGTTCGAGCCCTACTCGGGGCGCCATTTTTTGCCGGCGTGGTGGAATTGGCAGACACGTAGGACTTAAAATCCTATGGTCATTGCGACCGTACCGGTTCGACCCCGGTCGCCGGCACCATGGGATCGTTCAGGTTTAAGTCCTAATTAAATAACACCGCGGGGTGGAGCAGTTGGTAGCTTGCCGGGCTCATAACCCGGAGGTCGTAGGTTCGAGTCCTTCTCCCGCAACCATGAAAAAGCAGTTTGCCTTTTGGCAGACTGCTTTTTCAGTGTTATGGGAGAAGGACTCGAACCTGAAAAGGCGCGAACGTGAAGCAAGGAAGTCCGGTGGACTTCCGAGTAGTGAGCGGCTCGAGCCGACTGAACGGGGAGGCGAAGAGCGGCAGATTTGCCTGCAAATCTGCGTAAGTGTATCTTCATGTTTCTTAAGTGCAAAATGACTGCTTAGAGATCTAAAATGAGTCATTTTCACCCGGTGGTCGGAAGCGCGTATCTTACTGTATCTTTGCAATACAGACTTTGATGTGTTTTGATGATATAATGAATTATACAAATCGTGATTTGTGGAGTAGAAC
>DFGY01000082.1 GCA_002372505.1 Firmicutes bacterium UBA3738 | reverse complement strand
CCGCTTACTGCGTTTGTTACTATGGTGACATCCAGAGTCCTGTCTCCGTTGTCCTTTACGCTGGTTCTGTTCTTATCGAAGCTGACCGTCTTGTTCGGGTCATTCTTATCCCATGCTTTGGCCGCCGATTTTTCAATAGCTCCGTCTGCGTTCAGGGTACTTGCTTCTTCGGGAGTTACCACAAAGTCATCTGCTGAGAGTCCTATATCAGGATTTCCTGTTGGCTCTACTCCGTTATCTCTTTCGTATGCTGCCTTGAGGTCCAGACCTTCGCGCGCAGGTGTTGCCGGGTCATCGGTTACTGGCATCAGAGTATCTGAGGCTATATAGTCTCCTGCTTTAAGTTTGCCGTCTGGTGTATCTTTGGTTACCTGCCAGCCTCTGAATGTGCTTCCTGCCTTACTTGGCTCTTCAGCAGGGAATGCAGGATTGTTCTTTATGTTCTCTCCGTATGGGATGTCTCCTCCTTCGATGTTTGCCGGACTGCCTCCGTTACTGTCAAAGTTTACTGCATAGTTTGCAGGACGAACTACAGCTGTGTAGGGTACATCTTCTTGACCAAATGGTACTGCCTCATTCGGTGCATGTGTGACTGGATCCGCATCCGGGTCGTTCTCCGGAACCCATCCAACAAATTCATAACCTGCGGCAGGATCTACTCCCGGCCAAATAACTGTGTCACATCCGGCACCTTCGTAGATCAATTCTGTCGGAGTGTTTGTCTTCACATCGACCCATTCTCCATTATTTGTGCTTGGCTTGAGTGTTCCCTTATTTCCATCTACTTTAAATGAGATTGTTGTCGGGTTATCCCAGTATACGCCGCAGTTATATGTGCCGCCCACTTCCAATGAGTAATTGAAGTCATTTGCATCCACTGCTGTAATTGGATCTGAGAATGCATAACCCTTGAGCTTGTCATCGGAAGCATCTGTGTTGTGAACGAAGGCGTTGTCTTTCGTTTTTCCACCCTCTGCTTTCGACGCTTTTGATGTTACCATTATCTGGTCTGCGAGCAATTCTCCAGTGTTTACTGCTCTGAAATCTTTACCCACCTTGTCTCTGTTGGTTATTCTCACCTGGTAGTAGTCTGCATATTCCGTTCCTGTTGCAAGACCGTTAAACTTATATATTCCTGTGCCTACGTCTACCGTACTCTTTGCTATAAGCTGCTTCTGACCTGCTGCTCCACCATAGAGTTCCACGTTATATGTACCGTCACTACTAAGGTCGGCTTCGTTTTCATCTCTATCCCATTTACCATTTTTATTTACATCTTCAAATACTGTCCCCTTGATCTTACCTGTGGCAAAGAGAAGTGCTGTGGCATCACCTGGTTCAGTTCCGGAAAATACTCTCTCGTCAGGTGTACCTGCATTAATTGTTAGATTCCGGTATACTACCGGTCTTAAAATCATTACGGAATTCTTTTCAGTATTGTCTGTCGTAGACACCTTTACTTCTAGGTCAAGCGTTGCGGATGCATCTGTCGGCAGATCGTTTTTGGCTCTGAGCATCACGCAGTTTACGTCCTTAAGGCGCGTATCGTTTTCTTGCATCTGCGCTTCTGGAACCCATGTTACGCTGTCGCTCCAGTTTCTCCACTTAATGCTGCCATCCGTTTCCTTTGTCGGTACATTTGCATCCACAGCGTAGAACATATCCCACACTGCAGGATTCGGATTGGTCAACTTTCTATCCAGTTCAAGGGAGTATGGTGCTACCGCACTGGCAGTGCCGTCACTGTTCTTTGATCCCTTTACCAATTCTCCCCAGTCTTCACCTTTCTTAGGGATAGGCTGCCACACGGTAGTTCCGCTTGGTGCAGATATGCCACTTTGGTTTCTAATCGTTGTCCGTAGCTCTACATTCTCGTCTGTGCCGACAGGTAGAATGGTCTGTGAATCACTTTCAAGATACTTGACGAACTCGGTCATAAGGCCAGTCTTAGCTTCAGTTTCTGCCACTACGTCAGTCAGCGCATGAATGGTGTAGCCTGCGGATGTATTTGATCGTATGATACGACCACCATCTGAATCAAAGTTATGTATATTATTCGTATTTCCATACTCTGATGTTAAATTGACTGCTTCCCAAAAAATATTTTCATTTGAGGGATATGTGCCTGATGGCGTTGCTTTGTCAGTCACTACATCATATTCAATTACTAAATCTTGATATACGAATTTTGATAGCTGGTTCCAACTCTGAATACTATATGTTATATGTCGGTATTCAGCTGGTATCGCCGAACAATCAAGCTTATAGTAATACTTATCTCCGCTTCTTTTTAGTGTTTTGCTTCCCTTTATCCATTTTGTCACATCAATGTATTTTGACTCGTATCCACTTTCTTCACTTTCTTCAGCTGATATGCCAGATATAGCTTGAGAAATAGACATCTTTAAATTCTCCACTTGAGCTTTTTCGGGCACACATATATAGAAGTTGTAGTCACTAATACTTGAAGCTGATGAGTGAAGACTTACGCTCTGATGAATAGTATTCCCTGCTGTATAATCGTTCCCTCTTGCGCTCGTAGATAATGTAAATCCTCTAGGTGCTCGAAATGCGTATGCTTGAATTATTCCCTCGCCGGTTGTGTTCGACCTGTCATAAGTACTGAACACTTCAACAGTACCAATGTTCGCCGTTCCGCTCTTAAACTGTAATTCACCCTGTATAGTTCCGCTACTCGAATTCTCTTGATTTACATAGTCTCTCGGCAAAATACCGATATTGTATCTTAACTCGGATATATATTCGCCTTCTGTGAGACCAAGAATCTTTTCATCAACGTTAGAAATGCCACGCTTGGCACCAGTTAAATTCACCCTAACATTTCTTCCGTTGTTCGTAGTTTTATTGGTTTTTATCCATATAGTTGACACTCTGTTTCCTTCGGGAAGCGGCAAATTAATAGCCTTTACATGCACTTTACTTCCATCGAATTTCAACAAACATGTTTTTTCTTCCGAATCGTTTCCACCGGCATTTCCAACTTGTACAACCCCCACATGTGTTCTTTTGTCAAAGCACATAGCTGAGAAGTTTAGCGTTCCATTTTTGATCCCAGAATTATTCAGATGACCAATTGTTCCTGTTTTTTGAACCCATACATCTTCTCCTTCCCTTAGATGAAAGATTCTCGGGCTGTCAAGCTCCGCCATTTTTCGACCGTCAATACTGTATAATGCCTTTTTAACATTTACTGTTTTCTGAGTATCTCTATCGCTTGCAGGCACATCGAAAATATAATCAATCGGTTCAATTAGATGACTAGAATAGTCTGCACTGATTGGAACATTGTTTTTTAACACATATGTAGACGTACCTGTTTGCTCTAGGGTAAAGGCGCCTGTGCTTCTTGCAGCCTCTGCCAACCTTAGCGTTATCCCTACCGGGCATTCGTATCTTAACTCTATATTCTGATACAATCTACCGTGACTAGTGCTTGTCATTGGAAAACCTGTTGCACTAGTACTTCCTCTCATTTTCCATAATGATACGATTCCTCTTTTAGGCGCAATGCTCTCATATGTGTCCACAGCTCGCTTAAAATTCAAAGCACTTGTTTCTGCATTACCGCTTTTTATTTCGATTTTTTCATTACCCTTTTCGTAGATAACTTTTATTCCTTCTTCGATATCCGTGAGTTTTAAATATCTATCCGCCGCAACAGAGAAATCCCAAGATATATCTCTTTCTCCGTTTTTAAGAGTTGCGCCGACTGATTTTACTCCCGCATCATATGGAGGATCTGGTGTGTCAGGATCCTCATCGTCAATTGAATGAAACCATCCCCTCTCAAAAGAACCATAATAAATCCAACTGATTGGAGAAAAATTTGTCGTTGTTAATTCGCCTTCGATGTTATTGGTAATATTCTCATTATCCGCTCCTGTACTTGCAAACCCAAGTCCCTGAGCAAGCTCAATCTTTACCTTGCCTCCTGTTACTCCTGCAAGCTTTACCTGAAACCGATATATCTTCGGTTCATCTCCTGAGTACGAGAACTTTACCGTCTGTCCCTCCATGTCGGTCAGATTTGCGTGCTCATCATCCGTCCCCAGGAGCTGCATCGTCCCGCCGCCGGGGAGATTTTTAGCTGCCGCTTTGGCTGTTTCTGCCCCGAACATACCAAAAGATTGCGGCATC
>DFGY01000120.1 GCA_002372505.1 Firmicutes bacterium UBA3738 | reverse complement strand
CTTAGAGGTAGTGGGATCATGGCACAATTACTTAATCTGTTGACATCGATGTGCTAAAAATGATATTATAAGCCGAATTCAAGGGGAGTAGCTTGAAAGCGACTGTGTCAACAACCGCGATTCGTCAGTGAATCTGGCACAGTACTCCTGAAAAACGGAAAGTGAGACCTTGATGTAAACCTTATGTTTGCATCAAGTTTTTTATGTGCACAGTATTGCTTATATGAAAGGCAAGAAGGGATAAGAACAATGAACAATGATTTACAGCAAAATGAATTAACTCATAAGGAGCACAAAATAGCCAATGCAATGAAGTCAATTAAATGGCTGCTATTCTGGATAGGTCTGGCAATGGCCTTCTGCGTAGGCGTATACTTTAAAATGGGAAAGAATTCGGCCATTGACTTTCTCGGTGGTTACTTAATCGAGTTGTCCCTTTCCATTGACAACGTATTCGTATTCCTTATGATCTTTATGAGCTTTGGAATAGCCGAGCACGCCCAGCATAGGGTGCTTAAATGGGGTATCATTGGTGCCATTGTAATGAGATTCTTCTTTGTATTCTTCGGTGTATCCGTAGTAAACAAATTCGAATGGGTCCTCTACGTATTTGGCGTTCTTCTTCTCTTCAGCGGAGCAAGGATGTTCAGAAAAGAAGATGAAGATAAAGACCCACATGACAGCAAGGTGCTCCGTGCCATGTCAAAAATAATTCCCATGAGCACATACTTTGACGATGAGAAATTCTTTACCATTCAAAATGGCAAGAGGCTGGCAACGCCGCTCTTCGGCGTCCTGGTCCTCATAGAGAGCTCGGATATAATGTTCGCTATCGACTCAGTACCTGCGGTGCTGTCCATTTCCAGAGATCTGTTCATCGTGTACACGTCAAACATATTTGCCATTCTGGGTCTCAGGCAGCTATTCTTCGTAATAGAGCACATGCAGGAAAGATTCGCTTACGTAAGATACGGTGTGGCCTGCATTCTCATATTCACAGGTCTGAAAATGATAGCGGGAATTATCGACATTCACATATCCACTCCCGTTTCCATCGGAGTAATCGTAAGCGTACTGGTACTCAGCATTGTCATTTCCATGGTGAAGTCCAAGAAAAAAACCTGTTGACAACTAGTGCTTCTGTATATAAAATTATGCAAGTAAACATCAACAATTGAATATCCCCAAGGCGTTGAAGGAACTGTTGGATTTCAGCGAAGTAGCGTTACAGAGAGGTGCCGGGTGGTGAGAGGCCCAATGCGAAAGAGATCCATGTATCACTCCGGAGCCAATACCAAATTAAGTGGCTGTGATGGCAGCAAACTAGGGTGGTACCGCGGTTATATAGAAAAATAGTCGTCCCTAATCTGATGGATTGGGGATTTTCTTTATCTAATGAGGAGGGTCGCAGTGACGAGAAAGCTGCGGCAGAAACGGAGGAAAACATGTATAAGAATTTATCGACTAAACCGGTTGGAGAGCTACAGCACGAGCAGGCGATGAAGTGGAAGGAAGAAAACTTCCTGCAGAAATGCATCGATGCTCGTGAAGGCTGTGAATCATTTGTGTGGGTTGAGGGTCCGCCGACAGCCAACGGCCGTCCCGGCATCCACCATGTAATGGCAAGAACCCTTAAGGACTCAGTCCTCAAATACAAAATAATGCGTGGCTACCAAGTTAAGCCTAAGGCTGGCTGGGACACTCACGGTCTGCCTGTTGAGCTGGAAGTGGAAAAGCAGCTGGGCTTTAACAACAAGCAGGAAATCGAAAACTACGGAATAGAAAAGTTCAATCAGAAATGTAAAGACTCTGTATTTACTTACGTAAGCGACTGGACCGACATGAGTGAGCGCATGGGAATGACTCTTGATATGGACAACCCATACGTAACATATCATGACGATTACATCGAGACAGGCTGGTGGGTACTTAAAAACACATTTGACAGAGGCCTGCTCTTTGAAGGATACAAGGTAGTGCCCTGGTGCCCGCGCTGCGGTACGGGGCTGGCTTCCCACGAAGTAGCTCAGGGATATCAGGAGGATTCCGTTCTGACCCTTACCTGCAAATTCAAGAAGGTAGGAACTGAAAACGAATACTTCCTGGCATGGACCACAACGGCATGGACTCTCTACGGCAACGTAGCTATCATGGTTAACCCGAACCTGAAATACGTATGGGCCAAGCTGCTGAACGGACCACACGAAGGTGACGTAGTCTGCGTAGCAGAGGGTGCTGCAGACAGAGTACTGGGTGAAGGAAACTACGAAGTAGTAAGAGTTGAAACCGGTAAGGAGATGGAGCTCCAGGAATACGAGCCTATATTCCCGGAAGCAAATCCGCCGGAAGGAAATATATTTAAAATCATCTGCGGCGACTTTGTCGTAGACAGCGACGGTACAGGACTTGTACACTCAGCAGCTGCCTTCGGTGAAGACGACTACAACTGCTGCAGAGAATATGACATCGTGTTCTATCAGCCCGTAGACCTGGAAGGTAAATTCTCAGAAGGTCCCTGGAAGGGCAGATTCATCATGGAAGACGGAATGGCCGTTGAAATCATGAACTATCTGGGAACGGACAAGGTCTTCGCAAAAGAGACAATAGACCATAACTATCCGCACTGCTGGCGTTGCCAGACACCGCTGGTTTACTACGCAAACCCCAGCTGGTACATCGGCATGAGTCAGCTGAAGGATGACCTGGTTGCAAACAACAATACAGTACAGTGGTGGCCTCCCTTCGTAGGCGAAGGAAGATTCGGCAACTGGCTGGCAGAAGTTAAGGACTGGGCTATCTCCAGAAACAGATACTGGGGTACACCGATCCCTGTATGGAGATGTGAATGCGGCCACCTGGAATGCGTAGGCAGCAAGAAGGAACTTATCGAAAAGGCAGTAGAGGACATCGATGAAACTATCGAGCTTCACAGACCATATGTTGACGATGTTCACTTCGTATGCCCTGAGTGCGGCAAGCAGATGGAAAGAATTCCGGAAGTCATGGACTGCTGGTTCGACAGTGGCTGCGCACCCTTCGCACAGTGGCACTGGCCCTTCGAGCATGCTGAAGACTTCGAGTCCGACAGATTCCCGGCAGACTTTATCTGCGAGGGTATCGATCAGACAAGAGGTTGGTTCTACTCACTGATGGCTGTATCGACCCTCGTTAAGAATCAGGCTCCATACAAGAACGTTCTCGTTAACGACCTGATCCTTGACAAGAACGGCAAGAAGATGAGTAAGTCCAGAGGAAATACGGTTAATCCATTCGAGCTCTTTGAAAAGTACGGTGCCGATGCCGCCAAGTGGTATCTGGTATCCGTATCACCGGCATGGACGCCGACAAAGTTCGACGAGGACGGACTTAAGGACACAGTAAGCAAATTCTTCGGTACACTGAGGAACGTATATAACTTCTTCGTTCTTTATTCAAACCAGGACGATGTTGACTGCGCATCCCTCGATGTACCTTACGCTGACAGACCTGAGCTGGACAGATGGGTCCTAAGCAAATACAACAAGCTGGTTGAGACTGTTCTCTATGAAATGGATCACTACGACCACATGAAGACAGTAAGAGCCATCCAGGACTTTGTAACAGAAGACCTTTCAAACTGGTACATCAGACGTGCCAGAAGAAGATTCTGGGGCAGCGAAATGACAGATGACAAAAAGTCAGTATACGCCACAACCTACGAAGTACTGGTAGGCGTGGCTAAGCTCATGGCTCCAATCGCCTGCTTCCTGTCAGACGAAATCTACACAAACCTTACGGGAGAGTACACTGTACACACAGCTATGATGCCTGAGGTTAAGAAGGAATGCATCGACGAGAAGGCCGAAGAGAGAATGGATCTTCTCCGCAGCGTAGTAAGCCTTGGAAGAGGCGCCAGAGAAAAGGCTAAGATCAAAGTAAGACAGCCACTTTCAAAGATACTTCTCGACGGAAAATTTGAAGAACTCATCGGCGACCTGACTCCTCTGGTGATGGAAGAGCTGAACGTTAAGGAAGTAGAGTTCGTTGACGACATAAGCAACTACATGTCATATAACCTTAAGCCTGACTTTAAGGCTGCAGGTCCGGTACTGGGCAGCAAGGTTAAGGCCTTCGGGGCAGCCCTTGCCACCGTTGACACAAAGCAGTTCATGCAGGACGTGGAAGGCGGACTGGTAATGGAACTGGATGGCGAGAAAGTAGAGGTCACCAAGGGTTTGGTAGATATGAGAATCGAAGGTGAAGAAGGCTACGAAGTAGGTGTTGACGGCGGCGTTGCTGTTGCAATCTCAACTGAACTCACGCCGGAGCTCATAGACGAAGGTCTGGCAAGAGAAATCGTATCCAAGGTTCAGCAAATCAGAAAGCAGCAAGATCTTGAAATGATGGACAACATCAAGGTTACACTTAAGGCTGACGATGAAGTAGCCGCGGCTGTAGAAAAGCATAAGGACTACATCATGACAGAAACTCTGGCAACTGAGCTTAACATGGGCGAGGCAGCCGACGAGTACAAGATCAACGGCCACGTAACAGGAATTGGTGTAGAAAAACTATAATCAGAAAACTCTAATCAGGGAAGTGTTATTATTCGAGAGGGATTAAAAGAACAGTGGGGCGGATTCGCTCCACTGTTTCTTTATGATAAAAAAATTATTATTCAGATTATTATTTATGGCTTGAGAAGTGCTCCTTGATTCTGTCGAATGTCTCCTGGCTGATGTAGTGTTCGATTCTACAGGCATCTTCAGAAGCGACATCAGGGCTTACGCCGATTGCTTCAAGGGCTTCCGACAGAACAACATGACGTTCGTAAATGGATTCGGCCAGAGCCTTTCCATCGGCTGTAAGTTCAATAAGGCCGCCATCCTCAACGGTAATGTGGCCGCTTTCTCTAAGTCTTTTCATTGCCACGCTGACAGATGGCTTTGAAAACTCAAGCTCGTTTGCTATGTCAATAGAGCGGACTGAGCCGTTCTTTGCCTTCAGCATCAGTATTGTTTCGAGATAATTCTCGGCGGATTCCATGTTTTTCATTTTATTGCTACCTCCAGAGCCAGCTCGATCATGTCTGAGTTGGCTTTTTCTCTTTCTTCCGATGTTGCCTTTTCCCCGGTGATGAAGTGGTCTGTAATAGTTACCATTGCAAGGGCGTGTACATTATGGTATGCAGCGTTCATATAGAGTGCAGCCGCTTCCATTTCAACTGCCAGTACGCCCATCTTCGCCCAGCCTTTCCACCAGTCAGGATCCGTTTCGTAGAATACGTCACAGGAAACCAGATTTCCGGCAGTGAGCTTAAAGCCCAGTTCTTCGTTGGCAGACAGAGCTTTTTTAATGAGACCGAAATCTGCAGAAGGCGCAAATCCATGAGGGGCAGGGAAGGCGTGAATGAAGTTTGAGTCCGTGCTCGCTGCGAGCCCCATTACTATCTCGCCCATTTTGATACCTTCATGGAAGGAACCGGCTGTTCCGATTCTGATAAGATTCTGAGCTCCGAATTCGGTAATGAGCTCCCATGAATATATTCCCATGGAAGGCATGCCCATTCCCGAACCCTGGACGGATACGGGAACACCCTTGTAGGTGCCGGTATAACCGTACATTCCGCGCACCTCATTATAGCATACAGCGCCGGAAAGATAGTTCTCGGCTATATGCTTTACGCGCAGCGGATCCCCCGGCATGAGGACGCTTTCTGCGATGTCACCTTTGTTTGCATTAATATGTGTACTCATGAGGACATTATATTTCAAAGGGAGATTTATTGCAAGGGTTCTGTCTAAATGGAGCCGACTCGATTTTTCTGATAATAATGTGATGAGTATTAGAACGGAAGCAGAAGAACATTGATTTTGTTAACTAAAAGGTATATTATAACTGGAGATTAATTTTGGGGTGTTAGTTAGGGCACCTCATATATTGAAAAAAATTGAAGGAGGATAACTGAATTATGTCTGATAAACGTCATGAACCATATGAAGTCAGACAGATAAATACCATCAGGGAAATGCTGTTATCCAGCACGGAACTATTTGCTGACAAGCCCGCCTACAAAGTTAAGAGCGAAAAGGGCGGAGAGTACAGCGATATTACTTTTAAAGAGTTCAAAGATGATGTTTGGGCTCTGGGCACATATCTTATAGATATAGGCCTAAAGGGTAAAAAAATCGGGATTATAGGCAGTAACTGCTATGAATGGGTCGTAGCGTATTTTGCGACCATATGCGGGGCGGGAATAGTTGTTCCCTTGGATAAGGAACTGAGCCCCGAAGAGATTAAAAATTTAAGTGAAAGGGCGGAACTGTCCGCTGTATTCTACACAGGCAAGTACGACAAAGTGTTTGAGAATTTAAATATTGAACACAAGTTTAAAATGTCCGTCTATGTGGATGAGAACAAGAAATACGAAGAAGGTCACATTAAGAATGCTATCCTGAAAGGGAAAAACATTCTTGATGGCGGTGACACAAGATATGACGAAGTGGTAATAGACAAGGATGCCATGGCTGTAATTCTCTTTACGTCGGGAACAACAGGCAATCCCAAGGGCGTCATGCTTTCCAACTACAACCTGACCTACACGGTTATGGTTACCAGCATGATTTGTAAGCTTCACGACGATGATGTATCTCTGTCTATTCTGCCGATTCATCATACATTCGAATCTACTATTGATATACTGATACTTTGCTATCAGGGCGCCTGCGTAGCCTTCTGCGAAGGACTTAAATACATTCTTAAGAACATGCAGGAAGCCGGAGTCAGCATAATGATAGGCGTGCCCCTCATAGTTGAGTCCGTATTCAGCAAGATCTGGAAGCAGGCTGAAAAGACAGGAAAGGACAAGGCATTAAGAGCCTTAATAAAGGTCAACAAACGCCTCATGAGCCTTGGAATAGATAAGAGAAGGACTCTGTTTAAGTCCGTGTACAAAAACTTCGGCGGCAAGCTGAGACTCTTCGTAGTCGGTGCTGCCAGTCTTGATCCTAACGTAGCAAGAGGAATAATGGATCTGGGATTTGACATCGTTATTGGATATGGAATGACGGAGACAGCGCCTCTGGCTTCCGGTACTCCGGAATATGAAAAAAGCAGCATCTATGCCAAGTCGGGCTCAACAGGTCCCGTGGTCCCGGGCAGCGAAATGAAGCTCATAAACGTGGACGAAGAAGGCATCGGTGAATTCGCATATCGTGGCGATAACGTTATGCTGGGATACTACAACATGCCTGAGGAAACAGCCGAGGTAATAGATGAAGAAGGATGGTTCCACACCGGCGACCTGGGCTTCATGGATGACAAGGGCTGGGTCCACATTACGGGACGCTCTAAAAATGTCATCGTAACCAAGACGGGAAAGAACATTTATCCTGAGGAACTGGAGGTACTGGTAAACGGTCTTCCGGAAGTTACCGAGAGCATGGTATACGGAAAAGAAGAGGACGGTGGCAAGGATTACATAGTCGCTGTGCAGATCCTTCCCGACATGGAATATATAAAGGCTCACATGGGCGAAAATGTAAGCGATAAAGAAATCTTTGAAATGTTCAAAGATAAAATGTATGATATCAATAAGGCTTTGCCTGACTATAAACGAATAAGAAATATTGCAGTTCGTAAGGATGACTTTATCCGCACGACGACTAAAAAGATAAAAAGACAGGCAAATCTTTAAAACTCCTTATTTACTGGTCCGGAAAAGAGAGGAAGAAAATGAAGAAAAAATTATTGGCTTTAGTAATGTGCGCCGCAGTAGCAGTGATGTTTTCTGTTGTGCCACAGACCAGCGAAGACGCTATTGCTGCAGACAATGTGGAAAACAGGAACATAAAGAATTCCATTGTTAAGAAAAACAAGGAGCTTCGCGGACTTTGGCTGGCTTTCTACGATTACAAAAGCGTAGGTCTCTACAACAAGAGCAAATCTACATTCACTAAGAATGCGGACAAGGTAATGAAGAAGGCTAAGGCGACAAAGTGTAACGCCATATTCCTTCACGTAAGGGCATTTGACGATGCTATTTGGAAGAGCAAGACCTTTAAGGCTTCATCAGACATAATTAAGAACAATTCCAATAAAGTGGCCAACAAGGCTTATAAGTACGACCGCCTTTCCATACTCTGCGCCAAGGCCAAGAAATACGGTCTGGAAGTCCATGCCTGGATGAATCCCTACAGAATCACCTATACAAAATTCTACAATCCTGCCTTTAAGAGCAGCAGAGACAGGGTTCTCAAGGCTATAAATGAAATATCAAAATACGATGTAGACGGCATTCATTTCGATGACTACTTCTATCATTCAAAAGGAAGATACGTTAAGAACAAAGGCGATTACGGTAAAAGATTATCAGTAAGCTCCAAGACGAAGCGCAAGAACGTCAATAAGCTTGTTAAAGAAGCATATAAGCTTTGTCATAAGAAGGGCATGATATTCGGAATCAGCCCCCAGGGCAACTACGAAAACGATATGAGAGACGGAGCCGATGTTAAGACTTGGTTATCGAAGACCGGTTACGTTGATTATGTCTGTCCTCAGATTTACTGGACGGATAACTGGGGCAGCAGAGGCAAGACAAAGATGTTTACCCAGAGACTGAATAAGTTCGCCAATCTGAATAAGCAGCCGAAGAAGATAAAGTTGTATGTTGGATTGGCTCTTTACAGAACCGGCTATTCACAAAGCGATGACAAGGGCTGGGGATGGAGGAACACCAACCTTAAGACACAGCTGAAGAAACTCCGCGGTTCCAAATATGAGAAGAAAGGCGTACGCGGATACATTCTCTTTGAAACGGAGAGTCTTTACAAGAGCCGTTGCCAGAAAGAGATTAAGAATTTCAAATCTGCAATATAAATAATAGGGAATAACAAAATAACGAGTAACAAAAAACCGCGTGAGACACTGATCGCGGTTTTCTTTTACTCATTTTCGCATTTAACTTATGCGCCTGTGGGGACGGGTGAGCTTAGGCGTTAGCCTTGTTGAATCTCTTTGTAAGTCTTGCGACTTTTCTTGAAGCAGCTTTCTTGTGGATCGTTCCTTTGGCTGCAGCCTGCATGAGTTTTTTCTCTGCAAGTTTCAGCTGCTGTGCGGCAGCTTCCATGTCACCCTCGGCGATCGCAGCATCGAAGCTCTTGAGAACTGTCTTAATGTGTTCTTTGATTCTTCTGTTTCTTGCTGTCTTCTTGTCGATAACTTTGATTCTTTTCTTTGCGGATTTAATGTTTGCCA
>DFGY01000028.1 GCA_002372505.1 Firmicutes bacterium UBA3738 | reverse complement strand
CTCAGACATCCAAGCAGAAGCAAGAAGCTTAAGGATTATCTTGATTAGACACTGAAATGAAATTATCAGACAGACTAAGTATAATAGCAGATTGTATAAAAGCAGGAGAAACCATGGCCGACATTGGTACGGACCATGGTTTTCTGCCGCTTTATCTCCTTGAAAGCGGAATATCTCCAAAGGTAATAATGACCGACATCAGCCCAAATTCACTGGATAAAGCCCGGAAAAATTTTGAAAAAGGTGACAAGGGGACGGTTCTCCCGTCATCTTTTTCCAATATTCGGCAAAAGATGACGGGAGAACCGTCCCCCTGTCACCTAGCCGAGTTTAGGGTGGGGGATGGCCTTAAGGTGCTTGAACCTGCGGAGGTGGACGCTGTTGTTATGGCGGGGATTGGTGGAAAGCTGATGATAGAGATTCTGGATGAGGATATTTCCAAGAGTCACAGCTTCGGCAAATTCGTACTTCAGCCGCGCAAGCATCCGGGGGAGCTGAGGCACTACCTGTATAGCAATGGTTTTATGATTGAAGAAGAGAAGCTTGTGAGAGAAGGGAAATTTCTCTGCGAGATTATGGTCGTAAGATCACTTGGAGCTGCGCAGGACGGGACAATAAGCGACTTCCCTCCGGATTCAATTGAATGGGAAGTGCCGGAGTATTATGCCTACAGGGAGGACGACCTTTCCCGTGAATATATAGAGCGTAAGCTGAATAGGGAAAAACTGATTCTGGAATCAAAAAAGGAAAGTAATGATGCAGACCGGGACGGAAGCGTGTATAATATAGAATATCTATTGAATTTACTCAGGCGGAGGACTTGAATTATGAAGTACAAAGATATTGTAGGCGCTATTGAAAAAATCGCACCACCATCCCTGGCAGAGGAATGGGACAATTGCGGAACCCAGGTGTTCGCAGGTGAGGAAGAGGTGTCTTCTGTTTTAGTGTGCCTTGAGGTAACCGATGAAGTTATAGCAGAAGCCATTTCCGGTAAGTATCACATGATAGTTTCCCACCACCCCCTGATTTTCGGTGGGATTGATTCTGTGGATATTAACGCTTACGGCCACTACGCCGTTGTAGGCAGATATATTACTAAACTTATAGATAACGACATCTGTCTCTATTCCGCTCACACCAGCTTTGACAATGCACCGGAGGGGAATAACACCTATATGGCTAAGCTCCTCGGTCTCACGGACACGGAGGGACCGTCGGAAAATATGATGGGCACCATTGGAAGGCTTCCCAGGGAAATGACCCTGGCTGAGACATGCGATCTCATTGTTAAGGCACTCGATATTCCAAAGGAACATATCAGAGTAGTGGGAAAGCCTGACAAGATTATCGGAACCGTTGCTCTTTGCACCGGCGCAGGCGGCGACTTTATTGAAAGCGCAGTTGCCTATGGATGCGACATAATGATTACCGGCGACGTTAAATTCAATCAGGCTCATTACGCAAAGGCTGCAGGCATTGCCCTTGTGGATGCGGGCCACTATGGCACGGAAAAAATATTCGCTGAAAACTTTGCCGACCAGCTGAGAAAGCTTTGCCCCGAACTACAGGTTGTGGAAAGTGTTGTAAATGCCAATCCATATATGGTATAATTTCAAGCGATTTTGAAAGGAAATAGATGAAATGCAAAACAAAGAAGGTACAAACAATACCGTATACGAACAAGTAAGATACAAATTTTTCATTTTCCTGTGGATATTGCTTTTTGTCGTAGTAATGGTACTATCCGTTGTTTTATACGACAAAGATCACAAAGTACTGTTCACACTTATTCCTTTTGCGACGGCCTTCCCGTGCGCAATGAAGGTCAATAAAAATTACCGCAAGCTGCAGGAAGAAAAGGAAAGAGAAAAAATTTACATCCGCAGGGATGTTGAAACCAAGAAAAAGAAAAAGTAAAAACATCGGGTAAGCCGGGCAGTCGCGCACGAATGTGTGAGGAAAGTCCGGGCTCCACAGGGCGAGGGTACCGGATAACGTCCGGCGTAGGTAACTATAGTGCCAGTGCAACAGAAACATACCGCCGAAACGGGTAATGCCGTGGTAAGGGTGAAATGGCGAGTTAAGAGCTCACCGGCGTCATGGAGACATGGCGGCCGTGTAAACCATACCCGGAGCAAGACCAAATAGGGGCCAAAGCCTGTTGCCCGCAGGCTCCCGGAAGGTGGGTCGCTAGAGGCGTGCAGCAATGTACGTCCAAGATAGATGATTGCCTAAGACAGAACCCGGCTTACAGGCTTGCCCGATTTTTAGATTTTATGATGAGAAAGTAAGCTATTGCATATAAAATAGAAAGAGGGTAAAATGCAGCAAGACAATAACAACGTATCAAACAACGTATCAAATAACACACCAAAAGAAAAACCGGTGTGGCATTGGAACCGGAGAGAACTTAAGAAAGAAGCCAGAACAAACCTTAAGCAGAACTACTGGATAATGGTCGTGGTATGTCTGATCATGGCCTTTTTGTTTGCGGAATACGGCAACAGTCTTTCTGCACTAAAGACTTACAACGATGCGATAAAGAGCGAACAGCAGGAGAAAATAAGCGGTCAGACCAGAACAGACCCTAAGGAAACCAGAACAGAACTGGAGAAATTTATGGGTAAAATAGGTATTGGCTTCGGAAAGGAAGAGGGCTTTACAGTTGTTGCGAAACGAGGAAATCTCAGCGGCGTCGTAAAGACCATTCAAGAAAAAAATGGTATTGGAGCTGCCCTTTACGACCTGGCTTTGCGTATTCGGAATCATGACGGTGCCGGGAAAATTGCACTGGGGGTCCTGGTTCTCATTCTAAACATATTCTTCATAATATTCATAAAGAATTTGCTGGTCATAGGAGAGCGACGATTCTTCCTTGAAAACAAGAATCATCCACGGACGGTATTTTCAAGGATTTTCTTCCTGTTTAACGAAGGGAACATAATAAACCCTGTAAAGGGTATGTTCATGATGAACCTGTTCCTGTCTCTGTGGATGCTTACCATAGTAGGTTATGTAATAAAAATGTATTCCTACAGACTCGTGCCCTTTATTCTCGCAGAGAACCCTGACATTAAATGGCGTGATGCAATTAATCTGTCCAGGGAAATGATGTACGGAAACAAATGGAATGCATTTGTACTTGACATATCTTTCTGGTACTGGATGGTACTCAGATTAGTGACATTCGGAGCAGTTGGAGTATTCTTTGCAAATCCTTACATGATGGCAACGGAAGCAGAACTGTACTCCGCCATTCGCGCCGAAGCTTATGAAAAGAAAATAAAGAACGTAGAGCTTCTCAATGACGACATACTGTACTATCCGGAGGACGAAGAAGGTAGGCCCATTCATCCTGCAGCTGTTCGCCATCCGAGAGAAAAGAGAAGAGAATACAACAGAAAGTACAGCCTCGTAAATATCATACTTATGTTCTTTACCTTCGCTCTGGTAGGCTGGCTTTGGGAAGTGAGTCTGCACCTTGTCAAGGATCACGTTTTTGTAAACCGCGGCACGATGTACGGACCATGGCTGCCCATATACGGAGCCGGAGGCATGCTGGTGCTGATCCTTCTGCAGAAAATAAGGGAGAAAAAAGTTTTGACATTCATTGTGACCTTCCTTCTCTGCGGAGTTTTGGAATACGTCACCAGCTGGTACCTTGAATATTCAAAAGGAACAAAGTGGTGGGACTACAGCGGTTATCTCCTGAACATTAACGGCAGAGTATGCCTGGAAGGCCTGCTCATATTCGCCATTGGAGGTACGGCCTGCATTTATATCATTGCACCATTCTTTGACGACCTGTATAACAAATTGCCGGCAAAGGTGAAATGGCCCATAGCCGGAGTGCTGCTTACGGCATTCTCCTTCGACATGTTCTATTCCCACTATCACCCGAATCAAGGAAAGGGAATCACGGACTACGGCTACATTCCCCAGGACGACATAGTCTTAAGCGATTACGGCCGCGGCCGGCTCATCGGCTCCGCAGAATTGCATGACATCCCCAGATTAAACTAGCGTTTCACGGGGACAGGCTTTTTGTTGCACCAGAAAATGTAAAACATTAAGTGATGAAAATGAATATCAGAAAAGCAATAACTAAAGA
Organism: Firmicutes bacterium UBA3738; assembly: GCA_002372505.1. Classification (GTDB taxonomy): domain Bacteria; phylum Bacillota; class Clostridia; order Peptostreptococcales; family Anaerovoracaceae; genus UBA3738. Next base: position 2,191 of record DFGY01000028.1, on the reverse strand, counting down.
CCTGGACAGAATTATGGAGATATATAATGTTCCTCTCGAGACCGGTAGACTTAGACTCAGAAAACACGTAATAGATGATGCTGAAATATTACATTCCATCATTGGCTGCGATGAGGAAATGCACAAGTATACCGGATGGAATCCCTACGCCACAGCCGAAAGCGCCCGTAGTATGGTGCAGGAGTTCATAGATAGCTACTCGGAGGAATACTTTTTCGGATGGGCAATCGAGCTAAAAGATTGGGAAGGCAATCAGGAGCCCGAACTCATCGGCACTATCGGAGCCTACGATTATAGCTCCGAGGAAAACAGCGTCGAAGTGGGAATAAGCATAGCCCGCAAATACTGGGGAAGGGGCTATGGCTACGAAGCCCTGGCAGCAGTCCTTAAATACCTGACGGAAGACAAAGGCATAAGCCTTGTAAAAGCCTGGTGCGCAGAAGGCAATGTAGGCTCAAAAACCATAATGGAAAAGTGCGGCATGAAGTTTACAAGTGTCGACTCGGAAAACAAGCTGCACTACGAATATAGATGACAGGGGGACGGTTCTCCTGTCATCTTTTTGTGAAAAAAAATACATTGACATGGGGGTGAATGGGTGGCAAATTACAAGCAAAGAGATGGATTGCTAACAATTTGCTATATTGTAAACAATTAAGGAATGTGAAAGGAGTCCTGTATGAATTATAAGGAAGAGTATGCGAAAAAGCTGATTACGGCAGATGAGGCGGCGGCTATGGTTAAGGATGGAGACAAGATTTGTTTTGGTGCCAATATAACTATGGCATACGATTTTGATTTTGCTTTGGCTAAGAGGGTAGGCGAGCTTAAGGACATAAAAATCTACAGTAAAATTAATCCGAAGACGGAGCCTTTTGAAACCTTCAAGGCAAATATGGCCCTGGGTGCCGACAGTGCACCTGAGCGTGTGAAATTTATCAGCGCCCAGTTCGGACCCAATGACCGTAAGATGCGGGATGAGGGAGATTGCTGGTTTATGCCTAATCTGTTCAACGAAGTCCCTTCGTATATGAGAGACATAATTAAGCCGGATATTGCAGTTATTCAAATGACTCCAATGGACGAAAACGGCAACTTCACCTTTGGGCCATCTATGGCGGGAACGAAGGCAGAGATTGAAGGAAGCAAAATAGTAATTGTCGAAGTAAATAAAAACATGCCGGTGACATACGGGTTTGATTCCGTAGTCAACATTTCCGAAGTCGATTATGTCATTGAGGGTTCAAACCCGCCACTGCCCACTTATCCGCCTGTTGTGAACCTGGATGAAAAGGATGTAGCCATTGCAAACATAATAGCGGAAATGGTTGAAAATGAAAGCACCCTTCAGCTGGGCATCGGCTCTCTTCCCACTGCTGTTGGCAAGACCCTGGTTAAATCAGATATCGAGGAACTGTATTGCCACACGGAAGTAATTGCAGATCCATATGTGGAGCTGTACGAAGCGGGCAAATTAAAAGGAAACAAATATACAGACGAAGGAAAGATAGTTTATTCCAGCGTTACAGGGACAGAGAAGGTATATGAGTTTGTAGACAAAAACCCTCTTTGCGCAATTGCGCCCATTGACTTTGTAAACAACTTTTCAGTTATCGCAGGTATCGATAGATTCATGTCCATCAATGGCTGTCTGGGGGCAGATTTATTCGGTCAGGTAAGTTCAGAATCCTTCGGGGCTAAACATTTCAGCGGCACAGGCGGCCAGCTGGACTTTGCCCTCGGAGCTTATGCATCAAAGGGCGGCAAAAGCTTTATCTGTACCCACTCGGCAAAAACTCTGAAGGACGAAAGCAGAGTTTCAAGTATTACTCCCACGCTCCAGGAAGGAACAATAGTAACGACACCTCGCGCTGCAGTTCATTATTTCGTAACTGAATACGGCGCAGTAAATCTGAAAGGTAAGTCAACTTATGAGCGTGCAGAAGCTTTAATCAGCGTGGCCCATCCGGACTTTAGAGAGGATCTGATAAAGGACGCAGAGAAAATGGGAATATGGTCACGCACCAGCAAGTTATCTGTTTAAGAAGGAATTGTAAATAGCGTGGCGAGCACATTACGGAAACGACACTTGCGGAGAAATACTCCGTCAGTTGGTATTTAAAAATAAAAGAATTTAGTCTTTGAAACCCTTTTGTCTTTGTGCTAAACTCCCATCTTTGACAGTTTTAGG